>NZ_JAKMST010000010.1:0-37815 GCF_025772785.1 Campylobacter sp. CNRCH_2015_0338h | reverse complement strand
TAGAGGATGCTAGAAAGAAAAAATTTTAAATAATTAACTTAAACCCTTAATGGGTTTAGTCTAGTTGATGAAGGATTTTAAGCAAACTCCATCTACATTTAATTCATAAGCTTTTTTCAGGTTATTTTTTAAAGTATCAAGTAAAAATAAAATTTTAGAATCAAACATATAAAACTCGGCCATCTTTGATGCAATTTTTGCCAAATTTTCATCTTTTATTAAAATATATTTTGCACCCAATGCATTAGAAAGTAAAATTTCTTCTTCGTTTTTAACAAAAATACCAAAATCTACTTTTTCATCTTTTGCATTTTTAATAACCGATTCATCATATTCAAAACAATTCACATTGGTTTTAATAAAAATATTTTCATAATGACTAAATTTTTGCATATTTATCAAAGGATGTCCAAAAATTAACATAGCTTTTCCTTTACTTTTAAAAGACAATAATTTCTAAAACCACGGTTGAAAATTTTATAATCTTTCATTCCTTGTAGTTCATCATAAACCTCGCTACCTTTATAAAGCAAAAATGAAGTTTTTTCATCATAAAAACCATTTGAAATTTCAATCAAAGGTTTTATATCCATCAAAGCCCTTGATGTGATTAAATCTACTTTGAAAGGTGGATGATTTTGTAATTTTTCTTTTATGATATTTACATTTATCAAATTAAGCTCAGTTTTAATCACTCTTAAAAAAGAAGCCTTTTTAACACTGGGTTCAAATAGAAAAAAATTACTATTTTCCAAAATACATGCTAAAAATATTGCAGGAAAACCAGCCCCACTTCCAACATCAACAACCTTTTTTTTATCAATCAAATCACAATAGTCTAAAATTTTTATACTATCAATAATATTGTCGTCTATGTTTTCAAGATGAGTTAGATTATGCACAGCATTAAATTTTTTTAACAACTCTTTATAAAGCGCGATTCTTTGGTAAAAATCATCTTTATTTGCAAAATCTTTTAAAAAATTTAATTGCTCTTCATAAATTTTCAATTTAAATGCCCCATTTGCGTATGTTTAATTTCCAAATAATCTTTATTAAAACGATTTGCTTCAATTAAAATAGGAATTCTTAAATTTACTTTCCCTTTTAAAGAGCTAAGTTTTTCAGGATTATTAGTCAAAAGATTAATCTTAGTAATCTGATAATGTTTAAGTATAAAATCTACTATTTCATAACTACGCTCATCTGCTTTAAATCCTAATTGATGATTTGCCTCTATAGTATTAAAACCCTTATCTTGTAAAGCATAAGCATTAATTTTATTAAAAAGTCCTATACCTCTTCCTTCCTGTCTTAGATAAATCACCATACCACCATGCTCTTGGATATATTTTAATGAAAAGTCAAGTTGCTCACCGCAATCACATTTTAAACTTCCTAAAACATCACCTGTTAAACATTCTGAATGGATTCTAATATTAACTTCTTTTTCTAATTTTCCTTTAAAAATACAAAGATGTTCTTTGTCATTTTCTTTAAAACTTTGTATATTAAATTCTCCAAAACGAGTGGGAAGTTTTGCTATTTCAGAAATTTGAATAGTCATTATTTTCTTCACCTTTTTACAAAAAATATGCTAGAATTTAAGCAATTTTAACAAACAAAAAGGAAATTTATGTTTAAACGCTTTAGAAGATTAAGACTAAATGAGAATATTAGAAGTCTAGTAAAAGAAAATACTTTAAATTTAGATGATTTAATCTACCCCCTTTTTGTTGTAAATGGTACTAATATTAAAAATGAAATCGCATCTATGCCAGGTGTGTTTCAAATGAGCTTAGATGAAATTTTAAAAGAATGCGAAGAGCTAATTAGTCTTGGTATTAAAGCTATTATTTTATTTGGTGTGCTAGAAAGTTCTAAAAAAGATAGCTGTGGAAGTGATGCATTGAGCAATGATGGTTTGATTGCTACAAGTCTAAGAGCTATTAAGGCAAAATTTCCTAATTTAGTAGTGATTACCGATCTTTGTTTTTGTGAGTATACTGATCATGGTCATTGTGGTATTATTGATCCAAAAAGCAAAAGTGTGGATAATGATTTAACTTTAGAAATTTCAGCCAAACAAGCTCTAATTCATGCCAAAAATGGCGCTGATATGATAGCACCAAGCGGTATGATGGATGGCATTATTGAAACTTTAAGAAAAACTTTAGATGAAAATGATTTTGAGAATTTACCTATTATGGCTTATTCTACTAAATTTGCCTCAGCTTATTATGGACCTTTTAGAGATGTGGCTGATTCTGCGCCAAGCTATGGGGATAGAAAAACCTATCAAATGGATTTTGCTAATGGTAAAGAAGCCTTGTGCGAGAGCTTAGAAGATGAAAAACAAGGTGCTGATATTTTGATGGTTAAACCAGCACTTGCGTATTTAGATGTAGTTAAAGATATAGCAAATCATTCCAAACTTCCACTTTGTGTATATAATGTAAGTGGTGAATATGCTTTATTAAAAGCAGGTCAAAAAGCAGGTGTGATTGATTATGAAAAAATAGTACTTGAAACCATGCTTGCATTTAAAAGAGCAGGAGCTAAGCTTATCATAACTTATCATGCAAAAGAAATTGCAAAATTATTAAACAAGGAGTAAGATTGGATAGTCTAAGTAAAAAAAGTTCTCAAGATATCATCAATGAATTATCAAATTATTTGGGTATAGAAAAACACAATCAAACCATATTTCATCTAACTCATATAAACGAAAAAGAAAAAAAATTAAGCTTAAAAAATGGCCATGAATTAGCACCTGAACCATGGTTTATAGTAGATGAAAATGGCGAAGTTAAAACTATGTTTTCAGTAAAAACCCTAATTGAGTTTTTACAAAATGCCAAAGAGGTGCAAAAAGATAATTTTGAACTCAAATTAGAAAAGGCTATTTATCAACAAATTCCTATTGATTTTAACGATGTTTGGACAGTTGCTATGGATGAGATTAAACATCAAGTTACCAAAGGCGTAAAAGAAGTAAATATTGATTTAGATCAACTAATTAGCAATATTCATGCTAAACATCCTAATTTGTTTATTAACATGAAAGAAATGATGCAAAAGGTAAAACCAAATGAAAGATTATAAAAGCTTTGTTAAATACTCCAAAGCAGGCCCAAGATATACATCTTATCCTACTGCAGTAGAATTTAACACTCAGTTTAAATATGAAGATTATATACAAATTTTAAAAGATCAAAAAGCACAATTGTCTTTGTATTTTCATTTGCCTTTTTGTAGAAGCGCTTGCTATTTTTGTGGTTGTAATGTAATATATACTGCTAAAGAAGAAAGCAAAGAAAAATATTTAAATTATCTTTTTAAAGAACTTGATCTTTTAGCAAATATCATCAACACCCAAAGAGAAGTAGCTCAAATGCATTTTGGTGGTGGTACACCCACTTTCTTTTGCGCCAAACAATTACAAAGTTTGATTTTAAAAATTAAAAGCATTTTTCCGAATTTTACCCAAGATAGTGAAGTAAGCTGTGAGATTGATCCTAGATTTTTAAATGAAGAACAAGCTGATGTTTTGATTCAAAATGGTTTTAACCGTATTAGTTTTGGCGTGCAAGATTTTGATGAAAAAGTTCAAAAGGAAATTCATAGAATTCAACCTTTTGAATTAACCAAAAACGCAGTAGATATGGTAAGAAAAAAGGGAATTAATTCAGTAAATATGGATTTAATCTACGGTCTTCCTTATCAAAGTCTAGAAAGTTTTAAGCAAACTTTAGAAAAAGCATTACTAATCAATCCTGATCGTTTTGCTATTTTTAACTATGCACATGTGCCTTGGCTTAAAAAAAATATGAGAAAATTTGATGAAAGCACATTACCAAGCCCTGATGTAAAACTTCAGATTTTAGAATACTGTGAAAAATTTTTAACTCAAAATGGTTATAAAATGATAGGAATGGATCATTTTGCAAAACCACAAGATGAACTTTTTAAAGCTTTAGAAAATGGTAGCTTGCATAGAAATTTCCAAGGCTATACTACAAAAGGTGGAACTGATTTAATTGGTATTGGCTTAACAAGTATAGGCGAAGGACAAAGACATTATATGCAAAATTTCAAAGACATGCCAAGTTATGAAAAAGCTATTGATGAAGGTAGATTACCTTGTGAAAAAGGTATTATGCTTGATGATGATGATGAATTAAGAAAAGCTGTTATTATGGAACTTATGAGTAATTTTGCACTTAATATAAAAAATATAGAAAATAAATTTAAGATTGATTTTTTTGAATATTTTAAACAAGATTTAAAAGAACTTGAAGAACTAAGCGAATTTGTCACTATAGATGAAAATTATATCAAAGTTAATGAAACAGGAGTACTTTTAATACGTAATATTGCTATGTGTTTTGATAAATATTTAAAACGCATTAGCGAAGATAAAAAAGTATTTTCTAAAACGGTTTAATATGCTAAATGTTAATGAAATTTCTAACGCTTGCGTAAAATGTGGCAAATGCATACCAGTTTGTACTATACATGAGATAAACCGCGATGAGAGCACTTCTCCTCGTGGTTTTTTGGATTTAATTAGTGCTTATAAAAATCAAGAACTAGAACTTGATAAAAATCTTAAAAAAACTTTCGAATCATGTTTTTTATGTACAAATTGCGTTGAAGTTTGTCCAAGTCATTTAAGAGTAGATAGTGCTATTGAAAAAGCACGCTTTGATATAGCTCAAAAATTTGGCATAGCATGGTATAAAAAGCTTGCTTTCTTTTTTTTAAGACACAGAAAGATTTTAGATATCTTAGCAAGATTAGGCTATGTTTTTCAAAGTTGTGCTTTTAGCTTGCAACATAAAAATTTAGGAATGAAAGCTAAATTTAGCCTACCATTAATCAAAAAAGACCGCTTATTGCCTTCTTTAGCTAAGAAAAGTTTTTTAGCCTCTAATCCTGATTTTATAAACAATCAAGGCGAAAAAACTATAGGACTTTTTATAGGTTGTTTATCTAATTATTCCTACACTAATACAGGTTTTGCCTTGCTTGAAATTTGTAAACATCTTAAAATCAATGTAGATTTATTAAAAGATCAATCTTGTTGTGGTGCTCCTCATTATTTTACCGGAGATTTTAACAGCGTAGAAAAATTAGCTAAAAAAAATATCATTTATTTTGAGGAAAAATTAAAAACACTAGATTATATCATTATCCCAGAAGCGACCTGCTCTGCGATGATTAATATAGACTATGAACATTTTTTCCATATGCAAAATGATGAAGAATGGGCAATAAGAGCTAAAAATATTTCCAGTAAAATACTACTTGCAACAAAATATTTTTATGAATACACTAATTTAGAAGAACTTTTAAAAACAAAGAAAAAAACAAATACAAAAATCGCATATCATGATCCTTGCCATGCAAGAAAAATGCAAGGAGTTTTTAAAGAACCAAGAGCTTTACTAAAGCAAAATTATGCTTTTAAAGAACTTATCAAGTCAAATGAGTGCTGTGGTTTTGGTGGAGTTAGCATGCAAACTGATCATTATGAAAAAGCTTTGCAAGTTGGCATAAAAAAAGCTCAAAACATACAAAAAAGTAATGTAGAAATCATTAGTGCAGAGTGCTCAGCTTGTAGAATGCAAATTTCAAATGCATTAGAGCATGAAAAAATTTCCACAAGATTTTTACACCCATTAGAACTTATAGCTAAAACACTTCAAGATTGAAAACTAATCTTGATGTTTAATATCTTCAATGTTTGATCTATTTTTTTCTATTAAAATTCTATTTTGTTCTATGTTTTCACTATTTTTCTTGCATTCATTTTTTAAAATCTCTATATTTTTATGCAAAATCTTTATTTTTCTTTCATAACGATTAATCAGCAAAAACACTATAAATAAAAATAAAATTAAAATAGCCCAATTTAAAAATGCCATATTTATCCTTTCTTTAGATATATTAGTACTTTTTATCTTAAATTACAATTCTTTTTAAATTTGGAGAAAGTTTTACTAAAATTTCATAATTAATAGTATTAAAAAAGTTGGCCATAACATTTGCATCATTCATAACACAAATTACCTCACTATCATTCTCGCAAGAAAAGCTATCCATAGACATTTTTCCAAGTATTTTTTTACCATTAGGAAGAAAAAAATCTTTTTTACCATCATAACGCAAAAGCCCATCAGCATAACCTAAATCATAAGTTGCTATTTCGATATCTTCTTTTGCACTATACATTCCACCATAACCAACACTTTGACCTTTTTTTAACACTCTTTGGCTTAATTTTTCAGCCCATAAACTCAAAACCCTACGCAAGTCTTTATTAAAATGCGTATAACCAAACTGTACAAGCCCTACTCTACAATACTCATCATCTTCTAAAGTATTTGCTCTAAATAAAGCTTCAGAATTATGAGAATGAAATACTAAGTTCTTAGCCTCTTCTTGTAATAAATTATAAATTAACTTTTTAGCGTATTGAAATTTTTGTTTTTGCACAAAATAACTTGCATCTACTTCATCACTTCCTGCAAAATGCATCATCACTCCATGAAGTATCAAATTATTACTTTTTAACCCTTGCATCACTTCTTGAATTTCTTCAAGCAAAATTCCATTTCTATGCATGTTTGTATCTATGACTAAATGAATTTTTGTATTTTTTTTAAGCTTTTTTATGTCATTTTTTGCATTTAATGCATAAATAAATTTTTCACTTTCATTACCATGCGGATGATGAGATAAAATTAAGACATTATCAAAAATATTTTCAAGCTCTTTTGCTTCGTCTTCATTTTTTACGGCTATAAAATTTATACCTTTTGCTCTAGCTATAGGAGCTAAAAGTTTAGCTCCATGACCATAAGCATTATCTTTAAAAACACAAATTACTTTTTCATAACCTCCAGCCTTAGAGGCTATTAGGTCAAGATTATACTCATAAGCTAAGCGATCGATTTTTATATAAGCCATTATTGTTCAGCTAAAATTTGCATTTTATCTTCAACTAGCTTAACATAAAGAACTTTTTCTCCTTTGAATTTATAATTAGTACTACGATAATCTTCATAAAATCCTATTCTAAAAATCTTCTCATTTTTTTCATTTGGATAAGGACTTATGCTAAGATCTGAAAATTTAATAGTTTTTTCTTCTTTTTTAGCAAAAATTCTTTGTTTGTTTTTTGCAAACTGCTCATATGAAAATTTATTTTTATGTTTGAATATTTTTTGATCATAAAAAGATAAGTATTTGTCAATGTCACTTTTTTGCCAACTGTCTTTCCAAGCAAATAAATTTGCTAACAAAATAGCAACTTCTTCATGGTTTGTTCTTACTTTATTTTTTTCTTCTGTCATTGCATATGATTTTCTATTAGCGACTAATTTATTAAAATCTTCTAGTAAATCATTTTGTACAGCAATGCAGCCTCTAGTTTTATAAGTATCCAAACGCGTTCCATCTAAAGGATATCCATGAATCCAAATTCCACCACCTGTTTTACCTAAAGTTTTATCTAAAACGTTTGGATAAGTTGTCGCAAAAGCAAATGGTCCATAATATGGGTCACCAGGATAAAATTTCTTTCCAAGCTCATAAAAACCTATAGGAGTTTTTAAATCCCCTTCTATTTCTTTATCTCCAGCCAAACCAGTTAAAACATCTTTTTGAATAAATTTCTTTTCTACTTTTCCATCATTATAATGATAAACTCTAATGATTTTATCGCTTTTATTAGTCAATACAATAGCTACATTTTCTTCATAGTAACCAAGGCTAACATTTTTATCTTTTATCTCATCAAGCCAAAAATCTTTCTTACTTAATTCTTGCTCTAACACCTTTTCAACTGCATCAATACCTTGATTTAAATAAATTTTTGCAAGATCGATTGCATTTACAAATACAACCAAACTAAATAATACTAATATAGTTTTAAACAATTTATACCTTTCTATTAAAATTTAAAACAACAAAGAGATAATTATAATATTTTTACAATAAATATATTTTTAATTTTTTCCGTGTATAATGTTTATGATTGACTAAAAAATATAAAGGAATGATAATGAAAAAATTACTTAGTTTAGCTATATTAAGCACCTTTGCTATTGCAAATGAAATCACTATAAATGATCCTTATGTTAGACAAACTCCGCCAAATTCTAAAACAACAGCAATTTTTTTAGAGCTTAAAAATAATTCTGATAAAGATATAAAACTAATAAAAGCTCAAAGCTCATTAAGTGATACAACCGAAATTCACGATCATATCATGGAAAATGGTAAAAAAATGATGGTGCAAATCCCTCAAATTACTATAAAAGCTAATTCAAGTGCTGAACTTAAGCCAGGTGGCATGCATATTATGATACTAAATCTTAAAGAAAATATCACACCTCAAACCAAAGCTAATTTAACACTATATTTTGATGATAATAGCACAATTGAACTAAAAGATATCAAGTCAAGAAGTATTAAAAAATAATGAAAAATCTACTTGTCTTTGCCCTAGCTATAGTCTTTGCTATATGCGGGGCTTATTTTTATACTAATTCAACAAATTCTGGAAAAAAAAGAGAGTTAATCACCACTCTAACGCCTTTAGCATGCGATCTAAACACTCAAGAGTGTGAGTATAATTTTAAAGATAAAAAAATCTTGATAAATTTAAACCCAAAGCCTATAGTTACACTAAATGAACTTGATTTAAATATCACTAATTTAGGTGAGTTTAAAAAACTAAACGCTAGAGTTTATGGACTTAATATGTATATGGGAGATATTGTTCCACAATTTAAAAAAATCAACAACACTTATCATGCTAAATTAGTTTTAAGTTCTTGCACACTAGATGTGATGCGTTTTAGAATAGAACTTTTTGATGATGAAACTCCGCTAGATTTTTATTTTGACTTTGATGTAAAAAGGTAAAATATGAAAAAAATAAATATTTTTTTATTAATTGTGGTAATTTTTGGGGTATTTTTTATATCAGTGCAGTATTTTGAAAATAACAAATACAATTTTCACTTAAATTCTGAAAAAGGCATGCTTAGTTTAAAAGATTTTATCGGTAAAAAATTGATTGTATATTTTGGCTATACATATTGTCCTGATGTTTGCCCTAGTGAACTTGCCTTAATTGCTAATGTTTTAGAAAAAATGCCAAATAAAGAAAAAGCTCATGTGGTGTTTATCTCACTAGATCCAGCAAGAGATAGCAATCTAACTCAAACTAGTCAATGGGTAAAATATTTTTATCCAAATTCTACTGCTTTAATTGCTAAAGATGAAAAAGAATTAGAAAAAGTTACTAAAAATTATGGTGTGGTATATGAAAAAATCAATCTTAAAGATTCTGCTATGGGGTATTCTATAGCACATAGTGGTGAATTTTATCTGATTGATGAAAAGGGAAAATTTATTAAAACCATAAAAGATATTAGTTATGAAAGCTTTTTTAACGAAATTCAAAAATTCTTAAACGAATAAATTTTTACAATTTATTCGTTTCTTAAAGTATCTAAAATATCTACTTGAGTTGCTTTTTTGGCAGGATAATAAGAAGATAAACTTACAATCACAATAGCTCCAAAAAGTGTAATACAAAAATCAACTAAAGAAAGTTCTAAAGGCAATTTACTCATACCATAAACATCGCTTGGCAAAGAAATAATATCAAAATTTCCAAGCACCCACAAAGCTATAGCTGCAAGAATCACACCTGCTATAATACCACTTCCACCTATTAAAAACCCTAAAGAAAAAAAGGTTTTTTTAATCTCTAGCTTACTAGCACCTAAGGAAAGCAATAAAGCTATTTCGCTGCGTCTATTCATCACTATCATCAATAAAGAGCTTACTATGTTTAAACTTGCAACTAAAATAATCAACATTAATACTATAAACAAAGCCCTTTTTTCTAAAGCAAGAGCTGCAAAGAAATTCCCATTTTGTTCCCACCAACCGATGCTAGCATATCTTGCACCCAAAAAAACATCAATTTGTTTAATATCTTCAAAGGGTTTATTTGAATACACATGCACTCCATCATAATTTCCTTGAGGATATGATAAAATTTTAGCTAAGGCTCTAGCATCTGTATACATATAAGCTTTATCATAGGCTAATAACCCTGAAGAAAAATCAGCCTTAACATCAAATCTTTTAACCTGCGGGATAAGCGAAAGACCACTAGCATTAAGATTGGAAAAAATTAGAGTTATTTTTTCATTATAATCTAGTCCAAATTCTTCTTTTAAACCCTTACCAATTAAAATATCAAAATTATCTAATTTTTTATCTTCTAAAGCTTGAGCTACTACCTCATTGATCTTTTTTTCATCTTCAAAATTAACCCCAAAAAGCATACCGCCTTCTAATTTTAAATCATTTCTTGCTATAACTTGAGTAGCAATATAAGGACTAAATAATAAATTTGGAAATTTGATTCTTAATTCTTGTAATAATTTATCATCCACACTTGCTCCAAAACGTGGCAATATAGTGATAGGATAATTCATAGTAAAAAGTTTTCTTTCAAATTCCTTATCAAAACCATTCATAATAGCCATTGCAACTAAAAGCACGCAAAGCCCTATACTCACACCTAAAAAGGCTAAAATTTTTGAAAGCATGATAAAGGGTTGATCTTTATCAAAACGCAAATATTTAAATAATAAATAACAAGGGATACTTTTTTGCATTTTATACTCTTAATATTTTTTTAAGTATTTTAACTTGATTTTTATAAAAGCTAGCTTTGTATTTATTTAAGATAATATACAAAGGCACTATTATCATGAAATTCAACTATAAATCTTAAAGGTAAAATTCTTACATAAGTTTCACTTTGCGCACTTGCTTGTTCACTTTTTACAAAATCTTTTACATCTATTTTTGCATTAAAAAAGCAATCAATTAAATCATTTTTGTGAGCATTTAAAAAATTAAATTTATCTAATTTTGTCATTTTCTCTTCATCTACCATGCCAAAATCATTGCGCACTAAAGACTTCAAGTCACTTGATGTATAAACTAACTCACAAGCATATTCTAAATTCTTTTTTTTGCTCTTGGTCATAGCCATAGAAATAGTTTCATTTTGATGAAAAAGGATTAAATTTTTATTAGAGAGTTCTGCCCAAAATATAAACTCATCTTGGGCAGTAGCATTAAAAATTATAAGGATTAATAAGCAAACAATTCTTTCCACTTGTCAGCATCGATTTTAAGTTCTACATTTACTCTATAAAGACCATCTTTAAAGTCTTGATCAACTACACTTGCATTTTTAATCAAACCATTTACTTGTGCTGTAATAGTTGAACTTTTAAGCATTGCATCTTTTACTGTATCTTTACCATTAACTCTTACACCATATAACTTACTAGCTAATTGTCTATAAGCATCAGTGATTGCTGCTCTTTTAGCTAAAGCCAAAGCTTGACCAACAGAAACTGTATTTAAAGGAGCAATACCCTCACCCACTGCTGTAAAAGTTAAATCATTGTCTGTGCTTGTATCATTTGCAAGCATTTTTTCTTCTCTAATGATATTACGCACATCATCTTTGTCTACTTTTTGAACTACAACATCAGAACTTGCAGCTTGAGTAGCTTGAGCTTGAGCAGGTTTCGTACCTCTTTGATCTAGTGCACACGCACTAAAACCTAAAGCCAAACAAAACATAAAAATAACTTTTTTCATTTTTACACCTTCAATTTATTTGATATTATTTAAGATAGCAAAAAGCATTCCAGAATTTTACTATTCTAAATTTAAATCCATATTAGTTTCAGCATCTAATTCCTCATCTTCTTCTTTAGGACATTTAGCAATGCTTACCACTTCATCATTTTCCACATTAACAACAATTACACCACTTGTGTTTCTACCTGCTTTTCTAATACTTTGCATATCAACGCGTATCATCTTACCACTGCTTGTTAATGCCATTAAATCCATACTTTCATCGACTATGACTATTCCGATTAAATCTTTTGTTTTAGCAGTAAGTTTCATGCATATTACACCCTTACCACCTCTACTTTGAAGTCTATATTCACCTGCATCAGTACGCTTACCTATACCTTTTGCGCTTACGCTTAAGATTTCTTGAGCGTCATTTTCTATAACAACAGCACCCACAACTTCATCATCTTTTTCTTTAAATTTAATCGCAGTCACCCCTCTACTTACGCGGCCAATCTCTCTAACTTTAGCAAGTGGGAATTTAATACACATACCTTTTTTAGTAACTACAAAAAGCATTTTACCACTAACAATTTCAAGCTCTTCGCTATTTTCATTTGTTTCAATTTCCAGATTATCTTCTGCTTCTAAGTTTTCGTCTGTATTTATATTTACAATTTCATTTTCATCCCTTGCTACGATAATTGCAGTAACAAGTTCATCATTTTCATCTAGATTAATCGCTTTTACACCCACGCTTCTGATGTTTTGATATTCACTTAAATTTGTGCGTTTTACGATACCATTTTTAGTAAAGAAACACAATGATTTGCTCTCATCAAAATCAGTGGTTGGAATAATTGCCATGATTTTTTCATCTGCTTGTAGATTAATGAGATTAACCACAGCTTTGCCTTTAGCAGTTCTACTTCCTTCAGGAATTTTATAAACCTTAAGCCAATAAAGCTGTCCACGATCAGTAACAAACATCAAGGTATCATGTGTATTTGCCGTAAAGAAACTTTCTATAAAATCATCATCATAAGTTGTAACCGCGACCTTGCCTTTACCACCGCGTTTTTGTTTTTCATATTGCTTACTTGGAACACGCTTAATATAGCCACGATGAGTGATAGTAACTACCATATTTTCATTTGGTATTAAATCTTCTATATCAATATCATCATAGTCATCTTCAATTTGAGTAATTCTTGGTACATCAAATTTTGTTCTGATTTCTTTCAACTCATCTTTGATTAAATTTTCAAGCAAAATTTCGCTTTTTAAAATTTGATCAAGCCTCTCTATTTCTGCTAATAATTCTCTTAATTCATTATCGATTTTTTCTCTTTCAAGTCCTGTTAAACGACCTAATTTCATATCTAAAATCGCATTAGATTGAAGCTCGCTTAAGCCAAATTTTTGCATTAATAAATTTTTAGCCGTTGGATTATCAGGAGAGTTTTTTATCAAAGCTATCACTTCATCAATATTATCTAGTGCAATTTTTAAACCTTCTAAAATATGCGCTCTAGCTCTAGCTTTTTGCAGCTCATAAATAGTTCTTCTAATAATTACAGTTTTTCTATGATTTAAGAATAAATTTAAAAGTTCAATTAAAGAAAAAACTTTTGGTTCTTTATTATGTATAGCAAGCATAATCACACCAAAAGTGCTTTCCATAGTGGTGGATTTAAAAAGATTATTTAACACAATCTCGCTCATAGCATCGCGTTTTAACTCAATTACTACGCGAATTCCTTCTCTATCACTCTCATCTCTAACTTCAGCAATGCCTTCGATTTGTTTTTCTTTAGCAAGTTCAGCAATTTGCTCTATCAATCTTGCTTTATTGGTTTGATAAGGAAGTTCATCTATTACAATAATATCTTTATTAGCTCTTTTTTCAATATGGGTTTTTGCTCTTACTTTTACCCTACCACGACCTGTGCGGTAAGCTTCTATAATACCCTTTTTACCAAAGATAATACCACCGGTTGGAAAATCAGGGCCTTTGATAAATTGCATTATTTCTTCTAAGCTTGCATTTTTATTATCAATTAAATAAAGCAAACCATCAATAAGCTCATTTAAGCTATGCGGAGGAATATTGGTAGCCATACCTACTGCAATACCACTTGAACCATTAAGTAATAAATTTGGCACCCTAGCAGGTAAAACATCAGGCTCACTCATAGAATCATCATAATTTGGTATAAAATCAACTGTATCTTTTTCTATATCACGCAAAAGTTCTTCAGCTAAAATCGTCATCCTAGCTTCAGTATAACGCATCGCAGCAGCACCATCACCGTCAATAGAACCAAAGTTTCCTTGCCCATCTACGCTTGGATAACGCATAGAAAAATCTTGTGCCATTCTTACTAAAGCATCATATACAGCTGTATCACCATGTGGATGGTATTTACCGATAACATCACCCACTATACGCGCTGATTTTTTATACGCACTACGACTTCCAACACCTAAATCATTCATAGCATATAAAATTCTTCTATGAACAGGTTTAAGCCCATCTCTAGCATCAGGTAAAGCACGGCCTATAATAACACTCATAGAATAATCTAAATAACTACTCTTTATAGAACTTTCTATATCTATATTTTCAATATCTGAATCTTTAGTAAAAATATTTTCCATAAAAATCCTTAAAATTAATCTTTATATTTTAGCAGATTATTCTTTTGCATTAGCTAAAACTAAAGCAAAAAGTACTTCGATGTTATTTTTTTCTAAAAGCTCTCTTGCTTCAAGCAAACTTAATCCCGTAGTTACAACATCATCTACTAAAATCACAGGATATTTTGGACACTTTAAAAGCTTATAAGATCTTTTATTATCTTTACGAAATTGCAAACTTTTTCCACTATATTTAAATTCTGAATTAGCTTGCAAAGCATGATACATGGGTTTTATAAATTGAGTTTTTAAATGTTTGGTTAAAATAGCAGTATGAGAGTAGTTTTTATATGTTTTATCATCCAAGGCTATGGCATTAATTTTACAAGAGGGTTGAAAAAAATCTTTAAATTTAGCAAAACTTAATTTTGCAAGCGCATTTAAAACAAAATATCCTTGAAATTTGTGTTTAAAATAAATTAGATGTTTAATTTGTTCATATTGATAAAAATAATAAACCTTAAAACCTTTATCAAGTTCTCTTATACCTAAAGAATATTCTAAAAGCTCTTCCTTGCAAGCTGGACAAAAGCTCGCAAAGGAAAATCCATGGCAACTAAAACACCTCACAAAGAGCTGATAATATCTGCAGATTTATTAGCTACTTGCTTTATAAGAAGCTGAGTGAAGAAAGGCAAATCTTTAATATTATAAAAACCTTTAACTTCTTGTTTAGTTTTAATGTTAATAGTTTTATTAGTGTTAATATCTTTTAATGTTAGCTGACTAGCAATAATTGAAAATAAAGAATTAGAATCAAATTTAGAATAAAAATCATTAAAACTTAAATCTACTCTTAAAACATAAGGAGAATCTTGTGTATTTTCAACCACTACTATACCTCTATTTTCTAATTCTTCTTTTAAAAACACATAAAAATAGTAGTTAAAATTTTCATTAATATAATAATTATTTCCATTAGAAGAAGAATATTTCAAATTCTCATTTAAATCATACACTCTATGAATATAAACTTTTTTCAAA
Organism: Campylobacter sp. CNRCH_2015_0338h; assembly: GCF_025772785.1. Lineage (NCBI taxonomy): Bacteria > Pseudomonadati > Campylobacterota > Epsilonproteobacteria > Campylobacterales > Campylobacteraceae > Campylobacter > Campylobacter sp. CNRCH_2015_0338h. Next base: position 22,431 of record NZ_JAKMST010000010.1, on the reverse strand, counting down.
GAAGCACTTTTATCAATTGTTCTTTTATTTGTACAATACTTAAGTCCTACATCACTAATATACACAAGACCTTTAATTTTTGCTTCATATGCTTTAGAATCAGAAGGATTATAACACTGTGCTTGGATTTTTATAACTTCATTAACCTTAGCTACACCTTGATTTTTAGGGTTTACAGCACAAGCGCCAAAAAACAAAGCTAAAATACATACGAACATTTTTTTAAACATTATCTTTCCTTAAAAGCAATCATCTTTTTGATTAAGATGATTTTTAATCAGCAAAAATTATACCAAAAACAAATGAATTTTACTAAAAATTACTTTTTTTCACACAAAAATAATTTTGTAAAAAAAAATTATATAAAAATTAATATTTAAAAGAAAATTCATTTAGAATATGTTACAAAACTACAATATTTTAAAGGAGTTGTTAAATGAGTTCAAACACAAAAACACTTATAGTTATTGCTGATTTAGTGTTATTTATCGCTTTGCTTTATTTCTCCCCTTTTGGCGAAACTAAGGTAAACCAAGGATTATCCCTGTTGATCTTTATCGCTATATTGTGGCTTAGCGAAGCTTTGCATGTTACTATTACAGCTATTTTAGTACCTGTTTTAGCAGCCATCTTAGGATTATTACCTACTGCTAAGGCTTTAACAGGCTTTGCTGATTCTAATATCTTTTTATTTTTTGGTGGTTTTGCTCTAGCAGCAGCCATGCATCATCAAAAACTAGATAAGCTAATTGCGCATAAAATTTTAACCCTGGCAAAAGGACATTTAGGTTTATCAAGTTTATATATTTTTATCACTACTGCATTTTTATCTATGTGGATGAGCAATACTGCAACCGCAGCCATGATGCTTCCGCTTGCTATAGGCATGCTAGCTTCACTTGATCCACAAAAAGATAGAAATACTTATGTTTTCATTCTTTTAGGCATAGCTTTTAGCGCGAGTATAGGTGGTATAGGCACTATAGTAGGAACCCCACCAAATGCTATTGTTGCTACTCAATTACACATTAGCTTTGCACAATGGTTAAAATATGGTATTCCTATTGTTTTAATCTTTTTACCTGCAATGATTTTAATTTTGTATTTTATGTTTAAACCTAAATTTAATCTACAAGTTGATTTACACACTGAAAATATAGAACTTACAAGACCTAGAATCATTACTTTAGTAATCTTTTTAGTGGTTGCTCTATCTTGGATTTTTAGTGGCAATATAGGTCCTATCATCACAAGTATTTTTGGACATAAAATAGCAAATCTTGATGCAATTATTGCCTTGCTTGCAGCTGTTTTAGTATGTGCATTTAAAGTAATTGATTGGAAAAATGTACAAAAAAATACTGATTGGGGCGTGTTAATGCTCTTTGGTGGAGGTATTACTCTAAGTGTAGTGTTAAAAGATTCAGGTGCTAGCAAGGTTATGGCTGATACCATTATTTCATTTATAGAAAATGGACATTTATTTGTTATAGGCTTAATCATAGCATTTTTTATAGTATTTTTAACAGAATTTACCTCAAATACTGCTTCAGCAGCCTTGCTTGTGCCTTTGTTTATCTCTATAGCAGATACTTTAGGTGTTCCTGCTTTAGGACTTGCTTTAATTATTGCTATTGGCGCTTCTTGTGCTTTCATGCTACCAGTTGCTACACCACCAAATGCTATAGTTTTTGGTACTGGTCATATCAAACAACAAGAAATGGTAAGAGTAGGAATCATACTAAATATATTCTGTTCAATTAGCCTTGCAATAATTGCATATTTCTTCTGGTTATAATCTTTTAGTCCTTTTGGACTAAAAGGTCTTTACATCTTAAAATATATTTTTTTACATTTTCACTTTTATACAAAGCTTCTCTTATACACACACCTGCTAAATTTAAATCTTTTAAGTGGTTTATAGTTTGAGTATTTATGCCACCTATGGCATAAATGGGTATTTTTGAAACTTCTAACAAATCTTTTAAATTCTTAATACCTTTTGGAGCTAAATCAGCCTTACAAGAGCTTTCAAATACATGTCCAAAAAAAGTATGACTTACTTTAAGCTTATAAGCTAAATCTAATTCTTCTTTAGAATGGATGGAAGTACCCAAAAGCTCAAATTTTTTATAGCTTTGTAGGCAATTTTGTAAAACAAATAAAGGAGCATGAAAAAATTGATGATTTAATTTTAAACAAACTTCATAATGATAATGCAAAAAGCAAATCTTTTGAGTTTTATTAAAAATTTTTAATACTTCTTTGGCTAATTTAGCGTATTCTAACTCATCTAAATGTTTTTCTCTAAGCACTAAAGCATCAATACTACTTTGGCTTAGTTTTTCAATAAAATTTAAAAAATCTTCTTGTGTGTTTTGACTATCGCTAATAGCAATGACTTTTTTATCCCACATAAATACTATCGCTCATTATAGCTTGCAAATTTGCATTTTTTAACATAGCTAAAACCTCATCAACACTACGCATATCACTAATTTGAAACTGATCATCACCTTTTTTATCGCCTTGATGCTCACCTACTCCCACGCTCACACCTGCACTCATTTTAGTAGCTCCAAGTTTAATAACCCCGTCTCTAAATCCTGCTCTTTCACGCGTAGAAATCGTAATACCTGCAAAAGGTAAAAACAATCTATAAGCACATAAAACTTGCAAAAGTCTTGTTTCACTTACATCTTTTGGATGAATTTTTTTATTATTAATAATAGGTCTTAATCTAGGGATAGACAAAGCTATTTCAGCATGAGGGTATTTTTGCTGTAAAAAATACGCATGCAATGCCGTAGCAAAAGCATCTTTTCTAAAATCATCTATACCAAGTAAAGCTCCAAAAGCAACCCCTCTCATACCCGCTTTTAACGCTCGCTCTTGCGCATGAAAACGATACTCAAATACACTTTTTTCACCTTCAATATGAATTTTAGAATAAGTTTTTTGATTGTAAGTTTCTTGATAAACACTTACATATTCGCAACCCTTCTCATGAAGCAATGCATACTCATCTACATTCATAGGATAAACTTCAATCCCAACGACCTTAAAATACTCTTTTGCTATCTCACAAGCTTTGGCAAGATATTCTACGCTAGCATACTCCCTGCCCTCACCCGTTAAGAGTAAAATTTCTTCCAAACCACTTTTTTTAATCTCTTGCATTTCTTTGTGAATTTCAGCCTCATTTAGCTTAGCTCTTTTAATGTTATTTCCTTTTTGAAACCCACAATAAGTGCATTTGCTATTGCAAAAATTAGAAAGATATAAAGGTGTAAAAAGCAAAATGGAATTTCCAAAATATTTTTGAGTAATCTTGCTTGATTTTTGCGCCAAATCTTCTATAAAATCTTCCGCTGTGCTTGAAAGCAAGGCTTTTAAATCTTCTAAGTTAAGATAATCTTTAGCTAAAGCTTGTTTTACATCAAAAGCGCTAAATTTACTTTCATCAAAATTTTCAACTTCTTTTAAAACCTTAGTTGAAATTTCACTTTCAATACTTTGCATATGAGGATATTTTTGCATTTTAATCTCTTAAAAAACCACTCAAAGGCGAGCTTGCACTTGGCGTGCTTTCATTTGCTATGCCTGCTAAATACGCATTATATCCTGCCTCTATAGCTAAAGCAAAAGCCTTTGCCATTTTTGATACATCTTTAGCTTGAGCTATGGCAGTATTTGCCATCACTGCACTTACTCCCATTTGCATGGCTTCACAAGCTTGTGCGGGATTTCCTATGCCCGCATCTACTATAATAGGCAAGCTAATTTCATTAAGTAAAATTTGTATAAATTCTTTAGTTTTTAAGCCTTTATTGCTTCCTATAGGAGCTCCAAGAGGCATTATAGCAGCAGCTCCTGCATTAGCCATAGCACGTGCTGCATATAAATCAGGATACATATAAACCAAAGGTGTAAAACCCTCATTTGCTAAAAGTTCTACTGCTTTTATACTTTCATAATTATCCGGTAATAAATATTTACTATCGCTAATTACTTCAACCTTAATCATATCTCCACAACCAAGCTCTCTTGCAAGTCTTGCTATACGCAATGCCTCATTAGCATTTCTTGCACCTGAAGTATTTGGTAAAAGCTTAATATGCTTTGGGATAAAATCAAGTATATTTTCTATGCCTTTATCATTTACCCTACGCAAAGCTAAGGTGATAATCTCAACTTTTGCTTCTTCAATGGCTGATTTTATAAGCTCAAAAGAAAATTTCCCAGAACCTAAAATAAACCTAGAATTAAACTCATATTTTCCTATTTTTAATTTTTCCATTACTCGCTCGCTAAAAGTTCTAAAACTAAATTTGCTTGATGTCCTGCGCAAATATTTACACGCGGTGCCATAAGTCCATTGCCTACCTTTGCCTCGTTTTTTAAATCACCGCAAACATAAAAGTTTTTTGCGATTTTTCTTGTTTGTATGCTGTTGCTATCGCCATATCCTGCTAAGCCAGAAGCACAAATTAATGTTTTTTGAAGATAATGTTGGTGAAAATTTTGTGCTAAAAGAGCTTTATATTTTGCACTATCAAAGGCTTCGCAAACAATATCATCATTTGTAAAAAGTTCGGCTATATTTTCTTTTTCTATTTTTAAAACTTGTGCAAATACTTCTATAAAAGGATTAATTTTAGCGATTTGATCTTTTAAAGCTTCAGCCTTAAATTTACCCAAATCTTCCACCATATAAGCTTGGCGGTTAAGATTGCTTGGCTCCACCACATCAAAATCAATCAAATGAAGCCTACCAACCCCACTTCTTGCTAAATTTATAGCTATATGCGATCCAAGCCCACCAAGCCCACACACTGCTACACTTGCCTTTTTGAGTTTATCATGAAGCTTTGGAGTATGTCTTGCTCTCATCATAGCATCAAGAGCTTCATATGATGGTAAAGTATTTTTTTCTATACAAAAAAGCTCATCATTTTCTTTTAGCTCCAAACTTTCTTTTGTCGCAAAACCATTGATTATCCATACATCATTTTCATTTTTACTCACACTTTGAAAAAATTCCAAAGTGTTTTTAAAATGCGTGTCTATCATACTACCATTAAATTTAATTCTCATCAACCACCACCTACAAAAGTAACAATCTCTACTTTATCATTTTCTTTTAAAATTAAATTTTCAAATTTATCCCTTGGGATAATTTCTCCGTTTAATTCTAAGGCAATAAATTCTATTTTCAATTGCTTTTCTTTAACATAATCCATAAATCTAAGCTCTTTTAACTCAAGCTTTTGTCCATTGATAATCATTTAAAACCTTTATTTATTTTACTTAAAATACTTACTCGCTTGCATTATTATAATTAAATCTTAAAATAATAGCTTCTTTTATCTCTCCAATATCAATAGCATCTTCTAAATTATAACCAAGTCTCAAAAGTAAAATTTCCAAATCTTTTTTAAATTTTATTTTTGTAGGTTTATTATGGTAGGTTTCGTTTCTAGCTTTTCTTATTTGACTTAGTTTTGTCTTAAGATGCTCTTTGGTGCCAAAACTTGGTAAGACTTGATTTTTATATATTTTTTTATCTTTAAATATATAAGCAAATTCACTCCAATGATCTATCAATATCTCTTCTAAATCAATCAAACAAAAATCATCAAAAATTTGCCAAGTACTATTATATTCATCTATTTTTTGACATCTCTTTTTAACTTTTTTTAAAAGATTTTTTAAAGCAGGATTAAAAACTTCTTCACTAGATTTAAACCAATCATCATCCAACTTATTATACAAATTTGCTATTTTTACTGCTAAAGTACTTCTTAGAGCATTTTCATAACATTGTAAAAGTAAAAAATTTGCTTGATGATTTTTACGTCTTTTGGAATAAATTTTCATAATTAGCTCAAACAAATCTTCGCATTTTTGATTTTTTTCTAGAATCTTTTGTGCTTCTTTGCAAGCTCCCCACAAATATCCAAAATGCAAAACATTGATCCCTTTTATCATTCTAAATTTAAAATCACATTTTAATTTAAAACTGATAAATAGCTTTTCTATTTTTTCATAGCTACTTACATCAAGCTCAAAAGACATTTTATTTCCTATTAATTCCATTTTAAAAAATTAATGATATAATTTTAGAAGTTTAGAGGGCTAACTTGCCGGTAGCTGCAAGGTACTCTTAAATGAGAGGCTACTCTAAATTCCTATTATATCCATGTTTTTTCCTAGTTAAAATTCTCTAATAAATCTTTAAAAACTAAATACAATTTTTCAAGTTCTTCTATACTCACTCTCTCATCAATGGCGTGAATTCTATCATTACACACGCCAAATTCTACTACCTTCACACCAAACTCAGCAAAATATCTTGCATCACTTGTGCCACCTTTGGTGTTAAGTTCTGGCGCTATTTGAGTGATTTTTTGCACACTTTCATTTAGTTTTTGTACGATTTTAGAGTCACTTTGTGTTAAAAAAGGCTTTGAGCTTTGATTTATGCTTAATTCATAATCAAGTCCTTCACAAGTCTTTTCTACATAAGCTTTTACATCTTCTAAGCTAGTTTGTGGAGAATTTCTTACATTAAACATCAGTTTTAAATCATTTGGAGTTACATTGCACACTTCCATACCACCGCGTATATCAGTAATAACAATTTTAGATGGTGCAAATACCTCATCGCCTGGATCAAGATCAAATCCTGCTAAAAATTTCAAAGCTGAAGCAAAATTATGCACAGGATTAATGCATTTTTGTGGGTATGCTACATGACCTTGTTTGCCTTTAATGAGTAATTTTGCATTGATAGAGCCACGACGCCCTATTTTAATACTATCTCCAAATTTTTTATCACAAGTTGGCTCAGCAACCACAGCAAAATCAGGTAACATATCTTTTTCTTGCATAAATTTAAGCACTTCAAGCGTACCAAATTTAGCCTCGCCTTCTTCATCACTTGTTAAAATCAGCGAAATTCTTCCTTTGAAATTTTCCACTTCCTTAACCGCACACATAAAAGCAGCCACACCACTTTTCATATCTTGCGCGCCTCTTACATAAATAAACCCATCTTTTTCTAAAGGCTCAAAAGGATCACTACTCCAACCCTCTCCCGCAGGCACTACATCCACATGCCCGCCAAAAGCCAAATGTTCCCCATCATCGCTAAATTTTTTAGTCAGCAAAAGATTTTTCACACCTTCTTTTTCTATAAAAAAAGCTTCAAAATCACTTAACTCCACTGCGATATAATTTAATGCTCCATCATCATCTGGAGTGATGGATTTAAATTTACTTAATTCTTTAAAAATTTCAACTACTTGCATGTTTTATCCTATAAAAGCTTTATACAGCATAGAAAGAGCAAAATACTCTAAAATAAATGCTGAAAAAAGATTGATATAAAATATATGTTTATTTCTTACAAGGGCTTTAAATTTAGACACAAAAAACGATAGAGTAAAAATCCAAAATACAATAAAACCCACCAAACCAAAAAGCAAAGCAAAAGAGTTTTTACTCTGCATACTAAGCCCTGCTACACTCACCCAAAAGCCTATAACATAAGGATTTGTAACATTTAAGAAAAATCCTTTACTAAAACCTTTTAAAGGATGTGTTTTATTTACCTTGTTAAGATCGACTTTTCTTGTTTTTCTTAGCATTAAAAATACCATAAAACTCAAAAAGAAAAAGCCAAAAACAGCTAGTATTTTATAAAAAAATTCATTATTTGCAAAGCTTAAAAGCCCAAGATTAATCAAAATCAAAAAAAGTATATCAGCACTTAAAGCGCCAAGCCCAACACAAAAAGCATTTTTAAAAGAAGATAAAGCAGTATTTAAGATTAAAATATTTACAGGCCCAAAAGGCACAGACACACCCATACCTAAAATTATGCCTTGTAAGATTACTTCTAGCATTTTGCTTCCAAGAAATTTTCTATATCGATTTTGATTTTATCAATAGCCGTGCAAACATCTTCTATATAAACTTTTGTGAAATTACTTTCTAAATATTTATCCTCATCAAGATTATTTAATATACTTTGCTTACATACTCTTGCATACTCTCCCACGGGTAAAACCTGCCCACTTGTACCTATACATACAAATAAATCACAATTTTGTAATTTTTCATATAAAATTTTATAATTTGGCGCCATTTCTTCAAACATCACGATATTGTGCCTTACACTTTTGCTTTGACATTTAGGACAAATTTTATCATCACTACTTTCATAGCCTATGTAAAAAATATTTTCACACTCTAAACACCTAAGCTCAGGTAAAAAACCATGCAAATGCACCACTTCTTCACAACCTGCTCGCTCTAATAAATCATCTACATTTTGCATTAAAATGCTAATTTGTTTTGGAAATTTTTGTTTTAATAAAGCGATGATTTCATGTGCGTGATTTGGCTTAACACTAGCTAGTTCTTTTCTTCTTTTATTGTAAAATTCCAAAACTTTTTTAGGATTTTTTCTAAAGCCAATTGCAGAGCAAACTTCCATCACATCATGCTCTTCCCAAAGCCCACCATTAGCTCTAAAAGTTTTTATACCACTTGGAGCGGATAAACCTGCGCCACTTAAAATCATCACTTGTTTCATTTAATAAACCTCATTATTGTTTTAAAGGTTTTACTATAATTTTACTTAAAGCTTAACCACCTTAGCACCAAAACCACCTTGATTAATCGGTGCGTCATTAAAGCTTTTTACACTTTTGTGAGCTTTTAAAAACTCTTTTACCGCAAAAGCTAATTTTCCTGTGCCTATACCATGATAAACTATCACCTCATCAAAACCCACTATCAAAGCATCAGAAATAAATTTATCTAATCTCTCAAGCGCTTCATCACTTCTTAAGCCGTGTAAATCTAAAGTCATATTTAAAGCACTTGGGCGGGTTACATTAACACTTGATTTTACCTTTTGTGTAGGGGTTTGATTGCTTTTTTTAAGAAGCTTTAATGGCACACGCAAACTCAAACCATCGCTTTGAATCATTGCATCATTTTTTGAAATAGCTGTGATTTTACCTTTGATTTTTTCATATTTTACAAAATCCCCAACTCTAAGTTCTTCATTTTGCTCCATACTTGGTAAAACAATGCTTTTTTTAAGTTCATTGGCTTTGTTTAAACTTCTTTGTTTTTCTTTGATATCTTTTAGATTTATTGTTTTTTTAGCTTCTTCTATGGCTTTGTGATATTTAAACTCTAAATTAGAAACAAGCTTTTTAAATTCTTGCTCATTTTTTTCTTTTTGATCTTTGAGTGAAAGTAAAATTTCATCTACTTTGGCTTCTTTTTTCTCAAGTTCTTCATTTTTCTTGCGTAAAGAAAGTTCAAGATTGATATTTTTACTTACCATTTCTTCTAAATTTTCTTTATCTTCGCCATAAAGCTTTTTAGCATTTTGTACTAAATTTGCACTTATGCCATATCTTAAAGCCGTTTCAAATGCATAAGATTTACCTATAGTACCTTTTAAAAACTCATATTTTGGGCGTGATAGTTCCTCATCATACAAAGCAGCGATAAGTTCTACTTGTGAATTTTTGGCCAAAAGCATAGCAAGGCGTTTATGATGGGTTGTGATGATGATTTTATTATCTTGTTCTAAAAGCTTAGAAATAAGCTCAGTATATAAACACGCTGCTTCTTCAAAATCTGTTCCAAGCTCTATCTCATCAACCCCTAATAAAACATTTTTCTTACCTAAAAGCTTAGAAAAATGTAACATTCTTCCTGCAAAAGTAGAAATATCGTTTTTTACATTTTGTGGATCTTCTAAAATCGCATCAAATTCTTTGAAATTTCCTATTTGGCTTTTTTGTGCATTAATTTTCATAGGAAGCAAATGCTTTGCAAGTAAAGCTGCACTTAAAATTCCTTTTAAAAGCATAGACTTACCACCTGCATTTACACCCGTGATGATTAAAACTTTTTTATTAAACTCTATATTAACGCTTTTTGCATTCTTTAAAGCCGGATGTGCGAAGTTATATAAACTTAAATTATTAGAACTATCAGCTAAAACAAACTCATAATCATGTTTTTTAGCCATCAAAACTCTAGCGCTATAATGATCAAATAAATCAAAAGCATTATTGATAAATTTCAAAAACATCAAATTTTTATAAAAAGTCAAGCTAATTTTTTTAGCATACTCATAAAAAATTTCTTCTTTAGCATCTTTGATTTCATCAATTTGGCTTTGAATTTTTTCTACGCTTAAAGGCACCACATAAAATCCGCCACCACTACTTCTACCTATGATTTTTGCTTTTAAGACATGATTAAACCCACCGCGTAAAAGCAAGGCTTCCATACCATTGATAAGATGGATTTGTATATCAATTAAATAAGCACTAAGATTTTTAGTATAGGTGAGTTTTTTAAACTCGGCCACCAAGCTTTCTTTTTTCATTTTTAGAGCTAAATTTAAATTAACAAGTCTTTCATCAACACTTTCTTTAATCTCACCCTTTTCATCAAAATACTCAAAAAGCTCTAAAATAGCTTGTGGAATTTCTATTTTTAAAAGCCATTCTTTTAAGCTTTCTTCAAATTTTAAGCCCTTTAAGTATCTAAAATACATACAGATTTTAATAAATTCAAAGCTTTGGCTTAAATGTAAAATTCCTTGCTTGCTAAGATGAGTTAAAACACTATTTAGCTCATCTATCATAGGCGGGGGATTAAAATCTATCAGCGAAAGCTCATTAATCCTTTTATAATGAAGCTTGCTATCACCTTGTAAAAAAATTTCTTTATCTCTTGCAAAAAGTCCTCTAAAGTCTTCTATATAGCCATCTAAATCTAGCTTTTTAAAAAATTGCCCTTGCATTATTTATCTACCTTGCAATCTTTTATATCAAAAACATAGGCTTTAAATTGTTTATTTTTGCCATTTGAAATAAAACTTTGTGTTCCATGCTCGAAGTTAAAATACTCTTTGGTGACATTAATATCTTTACAAATTAGACTTTGTCCTTGTAAAAACGCATTGAGTGTTTCTTTTTTTAAAACCCCACTTCTTGTGGCACTTAACTCAAATTTAATCGCAAAAGCAATCATTAAAATCAACACTAAAATCAAAAGATAATTACTAATCTTACCTATTTTTTTACGCAAAAAAATGAAAAAAAGTAAAATCGCAAAAAAAGCTAAGATATATAAAAAAATCTTAAACATACTTTCCCCTGAGCTTTGTGCTAATATCTCCCGCACCAAAGCCTATTACCAAACCATTTTCAATCAACTCATCATCAAGATAAATAGCATTTTCTTCTCTTTTGATTTCTTTTATAAATTTAGCCTTTGGAAAGTATTTTTGCATATTAATCTCTATTTTAGTTTCCCCTGCTGCATACACAGGTAAAATATAAAGCTCATCAACATTTGCTAAAACTTCACTAAAATACTCTATATTTGCACTTAAACGCGTATAACGATGAGGCTCAAAAATAGCTATGATTTTTTCATATCCAGCTAGCCTTGCATACTCATTTGCTGCTTTAAGTGTGGTTTTGATTTCTGTTGGATGATGTCCATAATCATCAATCAAAGCCATGTTTTCATTTGCAAATAAAATATCAAATCTTTTTTTAATGCCTTGGTATTTTAAAAGCTTAGTTTTTAGCTCTTCTATATTTATAAATTCACTCGCAGCCAAAATAGCTAAAGCAGCGTCCATCGCTACATGCTCACCCATACCAAAAACACTAAATTCACCTAAATCTTTAAGTGTAAAATAAGTTTTTGGCTTAAAATTTTCTACTTTCATATAAATATTTGTGATATCTTTGTTTGGGTAAAGTTTTTTAGCGTTATTTAAATTTAAACTTGATAAAAACTCATCTTCAGCATTAATCACTTGAATTTTAGACAAATGCAAAAATTCTTCATAAGCTTTATGCAATCTTGCAAGATCATTTCCATAATGATCTAAATGTTCTGCTTCAACATTAGTCACTATAGCTAAATAAGGATTTGAGTTTAAAAAAGAACTATCACTCTCATCAGCTTCAAAGATGAGATTTTCACTTTCTTTATAAAGCATATTAGTGCCACTTTCTTTTAACACTGCGCCAATAATCACAGAAGCTTCTATCAAGCTTGCTAAAATGCTTGAAGTTGTACTTTTGCCATGAGCTCCCGCAACTGCAAAAACTCTTTTGTCTTTTAAAATCATAGGCAAGGCTTCTTTTCTTGAAAGTGTTGTGATGTTTTGCTTTTTTGCGCTAGTTAATTCTTCATTATCTTCTTTAATAGCAGCTGAATACACCACTAAATCCACATCTTTAACATTGTCTTTATGATGAGGAATTTTTATATCTATGCCTTCTTTTTCTAATTCTTTTGTGATTTTACTTTCTTTGATATCAGAACCACTAATCTTAAAGCCTTGTTCTTTTAAAAATCTCGCCAAAGCTGAAATTCCAATACCACCTATACCTATAAAATGAATTTTTTGCATTCTTGCCTCAAATTTTTTGAAAATTTAAGGCAAAATTTTATCATTTATTTACTAAAAATAAAATATAAAAAATCTTTATAAATAAAATCTAATCACCATTGTTTGATGTTTTAAGATTAATTAGTCTATAATTTAATTGCTTTTGAAACAAGTCTTTATAATTTTTTGAAAAATTTTTATGATATAAATCTAACTCAAAAGCCTTATTTGTATCTTTTATACTAGTATTATTTTCAAAATAATAACCATTATTTCCATCATACACTCCATTTTGATCAATCCAAACAAGCTCATTAAAACCAAATTCTAGCTTTTCGTTTTTTATAGGTGCTAATATATCTCTTCCTCCTAAACTTAAATATTTTGTATCACTAAGAGTAAGATTATAAAGCGTTGGAAAAATATCCTTATGCGAACCCACACGATTTTTATCATAATAAATATCATTTTTTAAATACTTTGGAAGATATAAATAAAAAGGTACACTATAAGCAAAAGCTTTTTGGGATTTTATATCCATTTTAATATCTCTAAATCTATGATCACCTGTAGCAGCAATAATAATATTTTCCCCAAAACTACTTTCTTTTATGCGATCTAAAAATTTTCCAAATTCATCATTTGCATACGCATAAGCATTTAAAGCACCTATAAAATCACTGATAATAAATTGACTTAATATTTTTTCATCTAAAGCATTCTCATCGATAAGTTGTGTTTTGCTTTTGTGTATATAAGGTCTATGAGTGGAAATACTAAGAGAAATAACTAGCGTAGGATTTTTAGCATTTTCAAATATAGAATATATTTTTTTATACATAAACTCATCAGCTATACCGTATTTGTGTTTTGTTTTTTTAGCTTGTGGAAAATCTTGCATCAGTGTATTTTCATCTATAACTTCATCTACACCTTGATTTTTAAAATAATTGCCAAGATTATACCAAGAAGCATTACCACTATAAACAAAAACTATTTTATATCCTGCATTTTTATAAATTTGCAAAGGTGTAAAGACTAATTTTTCTTTTTGATACAATCCATTTGAAATAATATTTGGACTTAAAAAAACTAAACGATTAAAACTTTCTATGGTATTGTTTGCACTGGATAAAAATCTAGTAAAAATAATATCTTGCTCAAAATGTTTTTCTAAATTTCCCAAAAGATTAGTATTTTCAGTGCCAAACTCAGCTAAATTTAAACCAAAACTTTCCATGATGTTAATATAAATATGATTTTTAGCATGATTTTGATGTGTCAAAGTAGTATCAAACATAGGAAAAAGTTTTTCTTCTAGTTGATTAAGCTGTTTTATATCTACGCTTTTAAATTCTTGTTGATTTTTATACTCTTTATATGCCCATGAAAAAGCCATTAAAGGATTTGTAGAAATTTCATTAAAAGCTTTTATGGTGCTAAATTCATAATTTGAAGCTCTCAATGCATTATAAGTAAAATGTCCTCTTAGCGCTACAACATAAGCATAAATTAGCAAAATGTTTAATAAAACAAAAAATACTAGTTTTATTTTAATAGTCTCTAGTTTTAAGCTAAGAATTTTAATATTAAGATAAAAACAAAATATGCTAAAAGTTACAGCTAATAACAATCCTTTTATAATGGGATAATCAGAAAAAACTATAGATAATATCGCCTTAGTATTATCATCTTTTAAACCAAAAATAAAAATATCAATTTTGCTTGCATAAAGTTGAAAGTAATAATAATACATAAACGCAGAAATTAAAACAACAAAAGCTATAAAAGCTACATAAAAACTAGAAAGATAAATATAAAATTTAGCGATTACCCCCCCCCGTAGCATGATATTTTCTATCTTTAAAAACCAAACTTATATAAGAAAATAAACCACACAAAAATAGAGGTAAAAAAATAGCACTAAAGGTTCTCATATCATGACCTAGTCCATATACATATACCATTAAGGTATTTTCACTTTCATTGGTTAAATTTTTTATCATCAAAAACCTAACTAAAGCAAAAATTCCCATAAAAATAAAACTAAAAGAAAGAATTTGCAATAAAATTTTTCTCATTATACACCTTTAATAATATTTTCTTGTTAAAAAAGATTATTCCTCATAATTTTTTATAAGCTTATCAAAGCCCCATAAATTTCTAGCCTCATTTGCTTTGCTAACTTCTATCACAAGCATTTCTTCTTGATCGCCAAGTTGCTCTTGCACTTCCCCAAAAGCATTGATAAAAAAGCTATCTCCATAGAATTTCCAATCATTTTCTTGCTTTGGGCTACCTATGCGATTAACCCTTAAAATGCTTGTTGAGTTTAAAAAGGCTCTTGTTTTTAAAAGCTCTAGCCATCTTTGATTGCTTTCAAAAGTACTAGCTGTAGGAATGATGACTAAGTCAATCTTTTTTTTCATAATCATTTGCCAAAAGATATCAAAATGCGCCTCAAAGCCAAAAAGCAAAGCGCATTTTAAACCCTCATGCGTGAAAGTAAAAAGTTTAAGTTTATCAGTTTTTTTATTGTTAAAAAATTTTTCTTCATTCCAGTGTGCATAAGGCATTAAAATTTGTTGCTCATACATTTTTACATTTTGCGGGCCTACCTTTAAGCATAGTTTTTTTAAACCATCATTTTCTACACTGATAAATGGTGCAATAATGTTTAAATCATATTTTTTAGCAAGTTTTATCAAGCTTGCCTTTTTACTTTGGCTTTGCTCTTTAATCATACTTTTTGGCATGCTCTTAAGCTCACTAAAAAAACTATTTAAAACATACTCACCTAAAACCACCAAATTAGCACCACTTTCCTTAGCAGCTTTTAGATAATAATCAAGCCTTGACTCACTCAAAGCTAAAGTCGGAAATTGTAAAGCTACAACACTACTCATCTACTTGCTCGATTTCTAATTTAGCATTTTCAAGCATAGTTCTTGCTTGCTTGATACTTTTTAAACCTTCTTTATAAATTTCCACACAAGTTTTAAGGTCTAAATCTTTATCGTTAAGTTTTTCCAAAGAAAGCTCAGCTTGTTTGATATGATCTTCAAATTCCATTAATTACTTACCTTGTAATTTGGTGCTTCAGCTGTGATAGTTACATCATGCACATGGCTTTCTTTTAATCCTGCTGCGGTGATTTCTACAAATTCAGCTCTTTCTTGGAAAGCTTTGATATCTACTGCACCCACATAACCCATAGAAGATCTAAGTCCACCTAAAAGTTGATGCACTACACTTTTTATACTTCCTACATAAGGCACCCTACCTTCAATACCTTCAGGTACAAGTTTATCCTGGGCTGTACCTTCTTGGAAATATCTATCAGAACTTCCTTTTTGCATAGCACCTAAGCTTCCCATACCACGATAACTCTTATATTGTCTTCCTTGGTAAGTAAATAACTCACCTGGACTCTCATCAGTTCCTGCTAAAAGTGAACCTATCATCACACTACTTGCACCTGCTGCGATAGCTTTTGCAATATCGCCTGAGTATTTTATACCCCCATCAGCAATTACTGGCACGCCATATTTACTCGCTTCTATTGCGCATTCATCTATGGCTGAAATTTGAGGTACACCCACACCCGAAACAATACGAGTGGTACAAATACTTCCAGGCCCTATACCTATCTTAACAGCGTCTGCACCTGCTTCACATAGATCTTTAACCGCTTTTGCACTAGCAACATTTCCTACTATCACATCTACATTAAATTCAGCCTTAATTGCTTTTAATGTATCAATAATCCCTTTAGAATGCCCATGCGCACTATCCATTACTATAACATCAACTTCAGCTTCCACTAAAGTCTTTACGCGATCAAGCTGACCCACACCCACAGCCGCAGCCACTCTTAATCTTCCATAAGCGTCTTTATTTGAATTTGGATATTCCTTGCGTTTTTTTAAATCTTTTATAGTGATTAAGCCTTCTAAGTGGTTATTTTCATCTACAATAGGAAGTTTTTCTACTTTATTAGTAGAGAAAATCCTTTCTGCATCATCTAAAGTAGAACCCTTTTTAGCAGTGATTAAAGGCATTTTTGTCATTACATTTTCTACTAAATTATCAAAATTAGTTTCAAATCTCAAATCACGATTAGTTAAAATTCCTATTAGAGTTTTATTCTCATCTACCACAGGAACGCCTGAAATTCTATATTCAGCCATGAGTTCTAGTGCCTCTTTAACACTTGCTTTAGGCCCTATATAAATAGGATCCATAATCACGCCACTTTCACTTTTTTTAACTCTTTTTATCTCTCTAACTTGTGAAGCTATATCCATATTTTTATGGATCACCCCTATACCACCAAGTCTTGCCATCATGATAGCGGCTCTATGTTCAGTAACCGTATCCATAGCAGCTGAAATTAAAGGCATATTCAAAGTAATATTTTTTGTAAGCCTTGTTTTGATATCTACTTCTTTAGGTAAAACCTCAGAATATTGAGGAACTAGTAAAACATCTTCAAAAGTCAAAGCGCGTTTTATGATTTTCATAATTTTTCCTTTATTTGTTTTTGATAATTTCTTCCAAGCTCAAAGCACCATCTAATAAAGTTTGTTCATCATAAGCTTTGCATATAAGCTGAGCAGAAATATTAAGTCCATTTTCATTTTTTCCTACAGGCACGCTAATGCCACCAAGTCCTGCTAAATTCACCGAAATAGTAAATACATCTTCTAAATACATTTGCACTGGAGTTTTGATATCATTAAGGCCAAAAGCAACGCTTGGAGCAACTGGCATAAAAATCAAATCACAATCATTTAAAATTTCTTCATATTTTTGCTTGATAAATCTTCTAGCCTTTTGTGCTTTGATATAATATGCATCATAATAGCCACTACTTAAAACAAAGGTTCCTAGTAAAATTCTTCTTTTTACTTCCTCTCCAAAACCCTCACTTCTGCTATTTACATACATTTGGCTAAGATTGTCACATTTTTCGCTTCTTCTACCATATCTTACACCATCATAACGGCTTAAATTTGCACTTGCCTCAGCTGCTGCTATGATATAATAAGCCGCAACATCAAATGTAGAATCCATTAAGTCTTTATAAACAATCTCATGGCCATTTGCTTTTAACATATCTATGGTTTTTAATAAGGCTTGTTTTACATCATCATTAGTTTGTTCTACATAGTTTTTAATCACAGCTATTTTTAGCTTTTTATTTGCATTTAGTTTTGGCGCGGTTGGTTCAAAAGCTATGTTTGCACTTGTGCTATCTTTTTCATCATAACCTGCAATAGCATCATATAAAATCGCAGCATCTTCAACATTTTGCGTCAAAACTCCGATTTGATCAAGGCTTGAAGAATACGCTGCTAAACCATACCTGCTAACTCTTCCATAACTTGGCTTAAACCCAACACAACCACAAAAAGCAGCAGGCTGTCTTACCGAACCACCTGTATCTGAACCCAAACTTGCTAAAGCTATCCCTGCAGCAACTGCAGCAGCACTTCCTCCACTACTTCCACCTGGAACTTTAGTATTATCAAGCGGATTTAAAGTCTTACCATAAAAAGAAGTCGCACTCGTACTTCCCATAGCAAACTCATCCATATTACATCTTCCAAATGGAGCAAAATTATTTTTGCGTAAATTCACAATAGCACTTGCATCATAAGGAGCCACATAGCCTTGTAAAATTTTAGAACCACAAGTTAATTCCCAATCTTTTACACTAATATTATCTTTTATAGCTACTGGTACACCAGCACCTGAAGTGCTTAAGTCTTTATTTAAAAATTGCTCTACATAAGCACCTAAATGCTTTTGCTGATGTGCTTTTTCATTTAATTCTTTTTTTAGATTTTCTAATTCTTCATTTGAAAATTTCAAAGCTTCTTTTAAAGTTACCATTATTTATCCTTAAATTTTTTAACCAAATAAAACAAAAAAAGCGTGATAAATAAAAAGCTCAATAAAGTAATCACCACCACGCTAAAAGGTAAAGCTTGCTCAAACATTTTTTGCTTTTTCCACACTATTACATCTTGGACATAAACATTCTTCTTCTTTTGCTAAAAACTTCCAACATCTTGGGCACTTGTGTAACGAAGAACGCACGATTTTAAAACTATGATCATCTATTTTAAACTCACTCAAAGCTTCTTTATCGTCTAAGCTTTCTACCGAGCTTACCATAAACCAATCAGCTGCTTCTTCAATATCTTCACTCAAAAGCTCATTTGCGCTTGTTTGCAAGCTTAACTCTTGAGTTGATTTGATGATTTTGTCTTTTTTTAATACATCAACAAGTTCAAAGAATTTTTCTCTTGATTTTATAAATAATTCATCTTCGATTTTATACTCATAATCAAAGCCATTTTTTAATACCAAATCAAACACATCTTTAGCATTTTCTTTAATAGCCACATTTGCATGCTCTAAAGCTTCATCTATGGTGTAAGTTAAACTTGGAGCTAAAAGTGCAAAAAGTTTTCTAGCTATTAACACCATGGCACTTTGTGCGCTTACTCTCTTTGTGTCATCTTTTGCATTACAATATAATCTGTCTTTGCACACATCTAAGTAAATTCCACTTAAATCCGCACTTAAGAAATTTAAAAGCACACTAAAGCCTTTTGCAAATTCATATTTTTCAAAAGCAGCCTCACATGCTTCAAAAGCAACTTTCGCACGCATTAAAATCCACTTATCTAAAAGTGTGAAATTTTTTGTTTCTAAAAATTCCATATCATTAGTATTTGCAAGTAAAAATCTTATAGTATTTCTTATCTTTCTATACTGCTCGCTTACTTGTTTTAAGATATTATCTGAAATTTTCAAGTCCGTTGAATAATCACTAAGCATTATCCAAAGTCTTAAAATTTCTACCCCATAATTTTTAGCTACATTTTGAGGTAAAATCACATTACCCTTAGATTTACTCATTTTTTGACCCTTTTCATCTACGGTAAAGCCATGAGTAAGTATGTTTTTATATGGGGTTTTGTGATTAATCGCGGTAGAAATTAAAAGTGAGCTTTGAAACCATCCACGGTGCTGGTCACTTCCTTCAAGATACATTGAAGCTTGGTATTCTCCTGCATCATATCTAGCTGAGTTTAATACTGCTTCCCAAGTACTACCACTATCAAACCAAACATCTAAAATATCATAAACTTTTTCTAAATTATTTGGATCATATTTGCTATTTGGCGGTAATAAATCTTTTATTTCTAAATCCCACCACGCATCAGCTCCATTTGCTTCAAAAATTCCCACCAAATGATCTAAAACATCATCATCAAAAACCACTTCTTTAGTGTTTTTATCTCTAAAAAATGCTATAGGCACACCCCAATCTCTTTGTCTTGATATACACCAATCAGGGCGATTTTCTATCATAGAACCAAGTCTTTTTACCCCACTTTCTGGGTAAAATTTCACATTATTTAACTGTTCTAGCGCTAGCTCTCTTAAAGATTTTCCATCTAACTTTTTCTCATCCATTAAGATAAACCATTGTTTTGTAGCTCTATAAATAACCGGTTTATGCGTTCTCCAACAAAATGGATAAGAATGTGTAAATTTAGAACTTTCAAGCAAAGCTTCGCCAAGCAATTCTAAAATACGTTCATTTGCTTTAAAAATATGAAGTCCTATAAATTCATTTAGCAAATGTTCTGGTAAAAGTCCTTTAGCTCTTAGTGTTTCATCATAACACCCACCATCATCTACTGGCATAATCACTTCAATGCCATATTTTAAGCACACATAATAATCATCCTCACCATGACCTGGTGCAGTATGTACAAGCCCTGTTCCACCTTCCATTAAAACATAATCGCCTAAAATAAGAGTGGATTTTCTTTGATTGAGTGGATTAATAGCACTTAAATTTTCAAATTCAGAGCCTAAAAGTTCTTTTTGAATTTTTCCTTGAGTGAAGTTTTTATTGATCATATTTTCAAGCAAGGCTTTAGCAAAAATATAACCTTCTTCAGTAATAACATATTTTTCATTTGGATTTAAAGATATGGCTTGATTTGCCGGTAAAGTCCAAGGCGTGGTAGTCCAAATGACTGCTTTAGCTTTTTTTACACCTAGCTTTTCAAGGGAAGTTTTATCAAGCTCAAATGCTACAAAAATAGAATAATCTTCTTTATCTTCATACTCTACTTCAGCTTCTGCTAATGCACTCTTAGCAGCCCAACTCCAAAAAACAGGCTTACTTCTTTCTAGCAAAAGTCCTTTTTTAGCGATTTTACATAAAGCTTTGTAAATGTCAGCTTCAAAAGCATTTTTCATAGTCAAGTATGGCTCATCCCAATCAGCAATCACACCCAAAGACTTAAATTCATCTCTTTGGATATTTACAAATTCTCTCGCATGCTCTCTACAAAACTCACGAATTTCTTTTTTGCTTAAACTTTGCTTTTTATCTTTAAGCTTAACTTCAACTTGCTGTTCTATCGGTAAACCATGACAATCCCAACCCGGAGTAAAACGCACTTTTTTACCTTGAAAATAATGCATTTTGATGATGATATCTTTTAAAATTTTATTTAAAGCATGGCCAATATGCAAATGTCCATTAGCATAAGGAGGGCCATCATGCAAGGTAAAACTCTCACTTACCCCTTGTCTTTTTTGTTTCATTTTCTCATAAGCATAGTTGTTTTCAAACCACTTGCTAAAACGCTTAGGCTCAAGCTCTGCTAAATTTGCACGCATTGCAAAAGTCGTATTTGGAAGCAATAGCGTATCTTTATAATCCATATAATCCACCTTGAAAAATTTAAAAATAGTAAATTCTACTTAAAATACTTTTAATTTGCACTTATTTTTTTGTTATAATCGCAAGAAAAAAAGGAAAATCATGAAACATCTTATCATCATTATAGGTAGTGAAATCATCATTAATGAAAATTATATGCATTATATACAAGAAGAATACAAAAAACAATTTTTAGAACTTCATGAACTAAAATTTATAAACAAACCTGACAAAGAACTTCCTTTTTTACTTGAAAAACTTTCTAAAGAATATGATTATATAACCATTTTTAGCATTAGCGAATACTATGCAACCATAGCTAAAATCATAGCAACCTTAAATGATGATGTTTTAATCTTAGAAAATGATACTTTAGTACCCTCAAAAGCTTTGCGTGAAAAAAATTCCTTTTTAAGTTCTTTTGAAAAATGCTATATTAATTTATTAAACATAAATATAGAGCAAAAATTGCCTTTAATTTTACAAAATCCTGAACTTGATTATGCCTATTTTTGTCTTTTAGATATAGATGAAATGAGTGCAAATATCTTACTTAGCACACTTACTACTTCTTTTGAAATTCAAACTAGCTCAAGTGCATTATTAGATAATCTCATTTGTATTAGAGCAAGCGCTAGTCAGTATGGAAAACTAGAGGGCTTTTTAAAAGGGGTTTTCAAACTTTTTACGGGCAAAGTATTTTTAGGAAATGATCCTATTAAATTTATAGCTAAAAAACTTTTAGAAAAAAACTTAAAAATTTCCTTTGCAGAAAGTTGCACAGCTGGACTTTGTGCTTCAAAATTTGCTGAAAATTCAGGAATTTCTAGTGTATTTGAGGGTTCTTTGATCACTTATTCTAATCGTTTGAAAAATTCTTGGCTTGGGGTGAGCAATGATACCTTAGAAAGTGTTGGAGAATACTCTGATCGTTGTATTTATTTTATGCTAAAAGGGATTTTTAAAACCACAAATTGTGATTTTGCTTTAGCGCTTAGTGGGGTAGCTGGAGAAGAAAATGATAAAAATACCAAAGCAGGTACCATCTACATAGGAGCTATGTATAAAGATGGAACCTTTCTACAAGAATGCATTCACATACAAGGCAATAGAAATTACACAAGAGAACAAGCTAGTTTGGCTGCATATTGTTTAATGCTTAGATTAAAACCTGAAATTTTCTTTGGGATTTAATTGTAAAAGTGGTGTAGTT
>NZ_JAKMST010000001.1:0-260050 GCF_025772785.1 Campylobacter sp. CNRCH_2015_0338h | reverse complement strand
CAGGGTGATACAACATCAATATATCTTATAAGGCATGACAGTAGGTGTTTTTATTATTAAGTATAATATTTTGTGATTTATTTGAAGAAAATTTAGGGATATAGGCATAGCCACTAATGGGATTTATAATAATGCATATATGCTCATTTTGATTATTAGATAATCTTATAATGCAATCATTATTAAAAGAAGCAAGTTTATCATAAGCACGTGTAGCATTTTTTAAAGGCGTATATAAACGACCATAATCATCAAAAACTAAACGCGTACTTCCTTTACAAGCACCTTCAAATAAAACTTTAGATACACCATAAGTTTTTTCTATATTGTATTTTAAATTTGCTTTGAAATCATTTTGATTTATCACTCCACTTTGACCTGAGTTCATTAATATATCTGGATTGATAAGATCAACAGCTATTTCTCTGTCTTTATTGATCATATTTTTACCTATGTTTGCATTGCCATCGCCGTTTTTATCTAAAAAAATGGTATAGGTTTGTTCATTATTAGTGGCAGATTTTGAGCGTATAAAATACAGCTGCCATTTAGCCTTAAACCACTCTCGTTTAGCAATGTTAAATTCTTTAACTCTAAAATCATTTTGCATTAAAGCTAAATGTCTTGTGTATTTAATATCATTTAAAACTTGCTCAGCTCCCAAACGCAAATAATCAGGTTTATAATAAACATAAGCCATAGAAAATAATAAGGATAATATTATACAAACAAAAACTAGTTCTATTAAAGTAAAAGCTTGTTTCATTTTATAGAATAATATACTTTATGCTTACCTAAACTAACATAGATTTTACTAGCTTTTTTACTAGAATGAAGCTCTAGTTTACCCTTAGAAATACCATAAAATTTAAGTCTTAAGGCTAGTTCTTTATCTTGTGTAGCAATATGCGTGAGATTGTGTTGTTTTAAATTTAGAGCTAATTCTTTGGCTATATGATAATCATAGGCAAAATGTTTTTTGGGATCTTTTAATAAATAATAAAAACTTTGATTAAAAACAATACCAAGATAAAAAAATAATAAAAATATCAAAGAACATTCTATAAAAATTTTATGTTTTAGGCGTAATTGTGGCATTCTTGAGCGATAAGAAGACATTAAATAGCGAATCAACAAAGGCGTACAAACCACACAAAAAGGTAAAAAATCTTCTAAAAAAAGTCTTTGTCTTATAGAAAAAATTAAACAAAAAACAAAAGTACTTGCACTAATAAACCATAAAAGTGGCTTATCATCTTGTAAAAGAATTCTATAAACAACATAAAAAAAATAAAGAAAAATTAAAGGAGAAAAACAAGCTGCAAAAATACCCAAAGTATCCAAAAAATACCCCTTAGGTTTTCCACTTGCATCAAACCCATAAACACTCATTGCAATAGCAAATAAAATCAAAGAACATATAATAAGTAATTTATCTTTTTTATAAATAGCAAAAAAGAAAAAAGACAAGTATAAAATTACAAAATTTCCATCTGCAAAAAGAACTAAAACTAATAAAATATAAAATAAAAATATTTTCTTATATTCAAATAATGCTAAAATTAAAAGCGTAAAAAATATCACAATGCTTGATTCATTAATAAGCAAAGCACTAGCTACACTACCAGGGAGTAATATAAAAAGAACCACAGAAATAAAGGCATCAAAAGAAGTTTTGGTGTATTTTAAAGCTAAAATGTATAATAAAACACAGCTTAAAGAATGCAATAAAACAAAAGGTAGTCTTAACCCAAAGTCATTTTGACCAAAAAGAGTAGTGCCAAATCTAGCGATCATAGCAATTAAGCTATGATCATAAAAATAAATTTGTGCTTCATTGTAACTTATAGATAAAGTGCTTATGCCATACAATAAAGCACAAAAATCAAAAAATAAAACGGCTAACAAATACCTTTTCATTTTTGATTAGTCAAGTTTTACAGGTCCATTACTTGCATGAGATTGTAAAAATCTTAAAATTCTATCTTTTTCTGCATCAGTAATTTTTGCAAATCCTTGCATAGCAGATAAGTATGCATCCCATTCTTCCATTAAATGTTCTTTTGGTTTATGCGCTGCGTGACAACTTGTACAAGTATCATAATAAGTTAATTCTATCTCATCCCAAGCAAGAATTTCTTGATCGGTTAAATCTTTACTCTTAACTAAAAATTCCATTTCATTGTTTGCATTTTTAGCATTTAAAGTAAGTAAAAGATAAATTCCATCTTTAGTATAAGCAAGACTTTTTGGATTTGTCTCCACAACCTCGCCTTTAACTTTAATCAAAGAATATTCACCCTCTTCTTTTATAAGCTCTACTTTAGAGCCTTCATAAATTTGCCCTACCACTTTTTTACTAGCACTATCTAAAAGATCTACTTTTTCATTAAAAATAAACATATCTTTAGCAAATAAAGCACTAGCTAAAAAAGTCAATACTAATATAATCTTCTTCATTATTAAGCTCCTATGATTTCTGGTGGTGTAGTTGAGTTATAAGGCTTTATAACTTCTTTTAGCTTTTTAATGCCCACTAAACAAGTATTTACACTAGTTGCTTGCGCCATAGTTGAAGTTGGTCTTGAACTTGTTAAAACATTTACATGACCTGCATTGCATCTTGGCTTGCTATCGCTTACATCTTCAGGATCATACCAAGCACCCTCTTGGATACTAATAACCCCTTCCATAATATTATCTGTTACAAAAGCCCCTGCTAAAAGCGATCCGCGATCATTATATACTTCTACAACTTCTCCGTGTGTAATACCAAGTTTTTTAGCATCATTTGTATTAATCATCACAGGCTCTCTACCTTGAATTTTATACAAATCTCTCACCCAAGTATTATCAAGCTGAGAATGCACTCTATATCTTGGGTGCGGGCTTAACAAATGGAAAGGATATTTTTTAACTAATTTTTCATTACCTAACCACTCAGCTGGTTCAAACCAAGTTGGATGTGCTTTAAAGTCTTCCAAGTTATATTTTTCAAATTTTGATGAATAAATTTGAATTTTTCCACTTTCTGTTGCAAGTTTATTTGCCACAGGATCAGCTCTAAATTCGGAGTGTCTTACAAAGTTATAAGCTTCTTTTGGAGCTTCAAAATGAATAAATCCTTGTTTCCAAAAATCAGCAAATTCCATATAATAAGGACAATCACTTCTGCCATAAAAACCTTCAAGCCACTGCTCTTTTGTTTTATTTCCGGTGAATTTTTTATGCTCTCTTTCACCTATTCTTTTTGCTAATTCTTCAAAAATATCATAATCATTTCTACTTTCAAAATAAGGCTCAATTACTTTTTTCATAGCATAAACATAATCTTGAGAATAAGAACCACCAAAACTAATATCATCTCTTTCTAAAGTTGTAGTTGAAGGCAATACAATATCAGCCATTTTTGCCATAGGAGTCCACCAAGGTTCATGCACGATTAATGTATCAAGGGTTCTTAAAGCTTTAATAAGCTCATTTGTATCTGGATGATGACCCAATACAGAAGCACCTACTACATACATAAGTTTGATTTTTGGATAGGTAATTTCTTTACCTTTAAACTTAACTGTTTTGCCTGGATTTAATATTGCTTCTGAAATTCTACTTGCAGGGATATTAGTATCAAGATTATTTTTACCTTGCGGTAAACCTACTGGCAATCTTACACCTGAAAATGCTTGTCCTCCGCCTGAATAGTGCATTGAAAAACCAAATCCACCACCAGGTAGACCTACTTGACCTATCATAGAAGCTAAAACCATTAAAGTCCAATCAGCTTGTTCGCCATGGTGTGCTCTTTGCATAGCCCAGTTACCTGCTAAGAAAGTTCTATTTTTTACAAAAGTATCTGCTAATGTGGTAATAACTTTTTCTTCAACACCGGTAATATTTGCAGCCCAAGCTGGAGTTTTATCAATACCATCAGTTTTTCCAAGTAAATAA
Organism: Campylobacter sp. CNRCH_2015_0338h; assembly: GCF_025772785.1. Lineage (NCBI taxonomy): Bacteria > Pseudomonadati > Campylobacterota > Epsilonproteobacteria > Campylobacterales > Campylobacteraceae > Campylobacter > Campylobacter sp. CNRCH_2015_0338h. Next base: position 256,102 of record NZ_JAKMST010000001.1, on the reverse strand, counting down.
GGTAAGAATTTGTCAAAACCATCAGTGTATTTTTCAATAAATTTTTTATCATATTTTCCACTTTTATATAAATAATTCATCATACCAAGCATTAAAGCTACATCGGTATTTGGACGAATTTTAATCCACTGAGCATTTAAAATCTCTGCTGTTTGAGTGTATTGAGGATCAATACTAATAAATTTGATATTTGATTTGCTGTATTTTTTATAATACTCATCATTACCACGATTTGCAACTTTAAAGTCAATTTGATTACATTTATAAAGATCAGCTCCCCATAAAACATAAACTTGAGTATTTTCTAAGATAACTTCATGAGAAGTTTGTAAAGAATAAACTTCTAAATCCCCTACTATACTAGCATTAACTTTACCAGCAGCTCCATTACTATACTCTCCATCAGTGCCGATATGACCACCTAAAGCAGTGTTAAAAAATCTTCCTGCTACTGAGTTACAATTGTGCAATAAACCTACATGCCCCCAAGCACCATAACTTGCATTAAATAAATTTTCAATAGGAGTTTCTTTTAATTTTTGCAATACAAGCTCTAAAGCTTTTTCCCAGCTTACTCTTACAAAAGGTTCCTTACCTCTTAATTTAGGTCTTTTTTTACCTTCTAAAAAACTTTTTCTAACACAAGGATATTTTACCCTAGTATCTGAATAAGTTCTATCAATGATAGCATCAGTGATAATAGAAGGATGTTTGTCAGATTGTTGTGGTGTAACTTTTACAAGTTTTCCCTCTGAATTTACTTCAGCCCAAAAAGCACCAAAGTGAGTAGCGTGAGGAATTTTTTTAGTATCATAAAATTTAGTTCCCTCACTTGCAGCTATTAAAGGATTAACCGAAGCAATCGCTGAAGTAGCAGCAAGTCCTTTTAGAAATTTTCTTCTTGTTAAACTCATAAGACATCCTTTCTTAACAAAATAAAGTCAATATATATTATAGCATTTGTATTTGATTTAAAGCTAAATTTTAATACTCCAAAAAAAGTCAATCCACTCTTTAGCTTCTTTTATATAAAACTCAGGGATTAATAATGCTGAAGGTTTATAAAAAACACTTGCTACTTTGAGTTCTAAATGAGGATATTTTTCCATTAAAACTCTTTTGATTTCTATCATAGTTTCACCACTATCTATAATATCATCTACCAAAAGAATTTTTTTGTATGAACTAAGATCAGGGATATTAAAAATTTTAATCGTATCTAACTTTTGGGTATCTTCATAATGAATGGAATTTAAAGAAAATAAATTTCTATTACCCATACCTTCTGCTAAAAAATGACCCAAAGTCATACCACCTCTTGCAATGGCAAGTAATACATCAGGATTAAATTCTTCCTTAATTTTGCGCGTAAAAGGAATAATTTCTTTTTGAAATTCTTCATAAGCATAATAATACATAATCACTTCCTATAAAAATTGTAATAAAAATACTAATAACGAAATCGCACTTAATACAATAATACCAAGATTAATTTTATCAAATTCTTTTTGCATGATACGCATAAATAAATATGCAATAAATCCAAAAGCAAAACCTGTGGTGATAGAATAAGTTAGTGGCATCATGATGATAATAAAAAACGCACTTACTGCTATAGCTTTATCTTTAAAATTAATATTTGCAACTTCCATAAACATTAAAACACCAACAAGCACCAAAATAGGATAAATAGAATTTGCAGGAATGGCTTTAAATACTGGCAGTAAAAATAAAGTAAAAACAAAGCATATAGCGGTAACTAAAGCTGTAAGTCCTGTCCTACCTCCTGCTTCTACCCCTGCTGAGCTTTCCACAAAAGCAGTTACAGTAGAAGTTCCAACAACCGCCCCCATAGCCGAACTTGCCGCATCAGCGCCCAAGGTTTTACCTAATTTTTTCTCACCTTGCTTTGGATCATCAAATATTTTTCCTCTTGAGCCTACACCTGTGATTGTACCCACACTATCAAAAAGCTGAGTAACAAAAAAAGTAAGTACTATAGGAATCATACTAAGCTCTAAAGCTCCTTTAATATCAAGCTTACCAAATATAGCACTTAAACCATTATCTCCACTAATAACTGGTAAAGATAAAAGTTGCTCAGGAAATTTAGCTCCATCAATACCAAAAATCCAAGCACACAAAGCACTTACAAAAACAGCTAAAATAAACGCAGCTTTAATCCTCCAAGCCCAAAAAACAAAAACCAAAAACAAGCCAAACAATCCAAAAAGCACTTTAGTGCTTGAAAAATCGCCCAAACCTACTAAGGTTGCTTCGCTTTTGGTGATAATCCCCATTTGCACAAGTCCCATAAAGGCTATAAAGGTTCCAATACCTGCTGATATGGCTTTTCTTAAATCATTTGGTATGCTTTTTATCACCCAAATTCTAAAATTAGTAAAAGATAATAAAGTAAAAACAATACCCGATAAAAACACAGCTCCCAAAGCACTTTGCCAAGGAATTTGATAGGTATTACACACGCTAAAAGTAAAATACGCATTTAGCCCCATACCCACACTCATAGCCACAGGAGTATTAGAGAAAAAAGCACTAAAAGTAGTAGCTATAATAGTTACTAAAGCAGTTGCAACAATTAAAGCTTCTAGTGGCATACCTGAATTACTCATAATATTTGCATTAACTGGTATAATATAAATCATTGCTAAAAAAGTAGCAATACCTGCATAAATTTCAGTTTTTACATCACTATTATGTTCTTTAAGTTTAAAAAAATCCATTTTTATCCTTAATAAGTTTTTAATTCATTATACAAACTATCTCGTTCTATTGCTATATAGCCTGAGCTTTGAATCATTTCTATAAAAGTTTTTAAACTCAAGCCATTTGAACTTTTTGCCCCACCTGCACTTTGTATGCTTTCTTTTTCTATAGTACCATCTAAATCATTTGCACCAAAATCTTGAGCAACCATAGCTAAATTTATACCCATGGTTGCCCAATAAGCTTTAATATTTTTAATATTATCAAGCACTATCCTCGCAATAGCTAAGGTTTTTAAAATTTCTACTGAGCCAAGTGGTTTTTTACCTGTAATAAAACTATTATCTTGTTGCCAAACCAAAGGAATAAAAGCATTAAAACCACCGGTTTGATCTTGAAGATTTCTCAATCTTATCATATGATTAATTCTATTTTCTCTACTTTCTATATGCCCAAAAAGCATTGTGGCGTTACTTTGTCTGCCTTTTTCATGCCAAAGTTTATGAATTTTTAACCAATTTTCACTACTTACTTTACCATGACAAATTTTTTTTCTAACTTCCTCATCAAAAATTTCAGCCCCACCACCTGGCATAGAATCAACGCCGTATTCAAGCATTTTTTCTATCACTTCTTCATAGCTCATATTAAAAGCCCTGCTTAAAAAATCAATCTCAGCAGCAGTTAAGGCTTTAATATGTAAAAATGGATATTTTTCTTTAATCATTTTAAAAATTTCCAAATACCACTGCCATGAAGTGTTTTTATTATGTGCTGAAACGATATGAATTTCTTTTGTATCTCTTAAAACTGTTTCATCGACTATTTTCATTATCTCTTCGTGCGACATAATATAAGGATTAGGATTTTTCCTGTGTGCTGAAAAAGCACAAAATTTGCAAGTATCTGCACATATATTTGTAGGATTAATATGGCGATTGATATTAAAATAAACCTTTTTACCATGCAAATTAGTTCGAATTCTTTGTGCGTATTTGCCTAAAGTAAAAAGCTCTAAATCCCAAAGCTTGTTAGCTTCTTCTTCATTTAATCTTTCTTGATTTTCTAGTTTTTCTATAATTGTTTGCATATTCTTACCATTTTTTAAATTTAAATTATAATTATAATTTTAACTTACTTAAAATTTAATACAAAGTATTTTTGGTATGATACTGGTAAAATTAAATAAGGATTATTATCAAGTTATGGATATACAAAAAATTCAAAAATTAAAAAATTCTTTAAAAGATTATGAAGCTTATTGTTCTAGACTTTTTTTAAAACAAGGCTCGTTTAGTTTTTACCACTCTAAAGAAATTGATCGTTTTATAGAAGATGTTTACGAGCTTGTTTTGAGTGATTTTTTCGATGATTATTTTCCACATAATGATAAATTCCCTTTTTGTATTATCGCTATTAAACAATATGCTAAAATGAATTTAAGTATAAAAGAAAATGTTGATTTATTGCTTATTTATAAAGATATAAAAGCTTACAATATCAAGCCTTTAATGAAAGCATTTATTACTTCATTAAATGATATTAATTTAAATATCAATTATCAAATTTGTGAAATAAATGGACTTTATAATATAGCTAAAAACGAGCTAAAACAAAATATTTTACAATATCGTTATATTTGCGGATCTAAAATTTTATTCAAACAAATCAAAGAAAAAATTTCTCAAGCTCAAGATGAATTAAAAGAAGAATTTGCTTTAAAAATCTTGCAAGAATTTAACCCTTATCATCAACCTTTAATCAAGCAAGAATTTGATATTAATAAAAATTTTGGTGGTTTAGATGAGCAACTTGATATAGAAAATTTAAGTATATTATTTAAAGATTCTCCTAAAAATTATATGCTTAATTTTATCAACGAAAAAGAATTAAGCGAATTTAAACTTGCAAGTGATTTTTTATTTTCACTTAAATGTGCAATGAATCTTTTAGAAGGTAAAAACACTAATTTATTTTTAATACAAAATTCACAAGAACTTGCTAACTTAATGCAAAAAAAAGAAAAGAAAAATTTAGATCTTAAATCCATACTTATTCAAAAAGCCATGCAATGTATGCAAACTTGTGGAATTTATACGCAATTTTTAGCAAGGTGTATCCAAGAAAAACACTATAAAGATAATGAACTTTATGAAACACAAGATAGCTTTTTTACTTATTCTAACAAAAGTGAAAACCTAAACTTGATATTAAATCAACTTTTAAAATTAGATGATAAAGATTATAATTTTGATATCAAACTCATTTTTGCATTAAAAAGAGCAGAAAATAAAGATGAAAATTTAGAATTATTCAAGAAAATTTTAGAAAGAAAGCATTCTTTTGCTCTTTTAAAACTTCTTGCTGATGCTAATATTTTAAAAGATTTTTGCAAACCTCTTACTCAAAGCAAATTCTTGCTTGAAGAAGAAGGTGTTTATAGTGCATTAGATAGAGCATTACTTTGCTTAAAATACTTTGAAGAAAAAGATTATAGCTTTGATGAAAATACACTTTTAATAATAAAACTCACCATACTTTTAAGTGCTATTCATGAAGAAAATGAAATTTCTTTAGCAAATATTTACAGAGCTTATGTAGGAAAATTCCAAGTTGATAATGAGCTTTTAGATTTTGGCTTAAGATTATATAAAAATTTTAATGCTTTTAAAGACATTATAGAAAAAGAAGATATTTATAATTCTACTATTGTTTTAAATTTTATTTCCAAATTAAATGATATAAATACCTTAAAAACCTTACATCTTTTATCTTTTTGCAATGCTAAAGCTTTGGGTATAGAAAATCATTTTTATTATAAAAGTTTAGAAAGATTATTTCAAAATGCATTAGAAGGTTTTGAGGATGAGAATTTAATTGATGAGAGCCAAAGAAGAGTAAAAAAAGAACAAACCCTAAAAAGAAGTAAGGCTTTTTTAGATCTTGATGAACAAACTCAAAATAATATTACTCATATTAAATCCAATTTATTTTTTATAAAAAATAGTTTTGAAAAAATCATTAAAATAACGCAAATTACACAAAAAGAAAATTTTACTTTTTGGCTTGATAATCAAGATAATTTTACCCTAGAGCTTATAATGAATAGAAAAAACAATCTTGAAAATATACTCAATACTTTAAGTTCTTTGAATTTAATCTTTATGAGCTTCTTTGAATTATTTGATGAAAAAGTTTATTTGAAATTTGAATATTCAGATATAGTAAGCGATACTCAAAAACAAAGTTTAGAAAATTTACTAAATTCTAAATTACATTTAAAAGTACAAAAAAAGGCAAAAAAACCAAACATTAAAAAAGATGAATTAAAATTAGATATGAATTATTCCAAAAGCTATGCCAAAATAACCTTAAACACAAAAGATCAAAAAGGTTTAATGGCTTATGTGATGGATGTGCTTGCAAGATATGATATTATCTTAAGCGCAGCAAAAATTCAAACCATAAAAGAAAGAACGCGAAATGTTTTGATTTTGCATAAAAATGAAAGCTTGCAAGATCATAAAGATCAAATTCTTAAATCACTAATAAGCGAGTAAAAGATGTGTGGAATAGTAGGATATATAGGGACCAAAGAAAAGAAAAAAATCATATTAGAAGGCTTAAAAGAGCTTGAGTATAGAGGTTATGATAGCGCTGGCATAGCAGTAATGAAAGATGGAGAGTTAGACTTTTTTAAAGCGGTTGGAAAATTAGAAAATTTAGCTAATAAAACTGCTAATTTTAATAGTGATGGCTTTGGACTTGCTATAGGCCATACGCGTTGGGCAACTCATGGAAAACCAACTGAAATAAATGCTCATCCACATTTAGGACAATACTCTTGCGTAATACATAATGGAATCATAGAAAATTACCAAGAATTAAAAACAAAACTCACACAAGAAGGTGTTAATTTTCTAAGTCAAACTGACACTGAAGTTATTGTACATTTATTTGAATACTATGCAAGCAATTTACAACCATTTGAAGCTTTTAAAAAAACTATAGCTGAACTAAAAGGTGCTTTTGCAATCTTGCTTGTAAGTAAAAAAGATCCGAATACAATTTATTTTACCAAAAATGCAGTACCACTCATCATCGGAAAAAATGGCGATGAAAATGAATATTATTTTGCATCAAGTGATGCACCTTTAGTTTCTTTAGTGGATAAAGTAGCTTACCTTGAAGATGGAGATTATGGATATGTAAATTTAAACGAATGCAAAATTTGCCATGATCAAGCTTGCATACAACCTACTTTTGTAGCTTTAAGTCAAGATAAAAGTTATGCCCAAAAAGATGGTTATAGATTTTTCATGGAAAAAGAAATTTATGAGCAAAGTAGAGTTTTAGGCGAAGTTTTAATGGGACGCTTACAAGGTGAGCAGATTGTTTTTGAAGATATAGATGAAGCGCTTTTGCAAAACATAGATGAAATCACACTTTGTGCTTGTGGCACAAGCTATCATGCAGCATTAAGCGGGGCTTATTTGCTTGAAAGACTTGCAAAGATTAAAACTAAAGTTGAAGTAGCAAGTGAATTTAGATACAGAGAAGCCATTATAGGCAAAAATACTCTTTTTATAGTAATCTCTCAAAGCGGTGAAACAGCTGATACACTTGAAGCTTTAAAAATAGCAAAAGCACAAGGAGTTAAAACTTTAGCAATATGTAATGTCGATAATTCTAATATCGTGCGTTTGGCTGATATATCATTACTTACTAGAGCGGGCATTGAAAAAGGTGTGGCTTCAACTAAAGCTTTTGCTACTCAAGTAGCAACTTTATGGATGCTTGCAATCTATCTTGCACAAAAAGCAAATTTAGATATGAGTAAAGAAATCAAGGCTCTAAGAAGCTTGCCAAGTATAGTTAAAGTTGAACAAAACTTGCATGAAAAAGTACATAGAATTTCAAAAAGATACCTACATGGTCATGGCTTTTTCTTTATAGGAAGAGATGTATTTTATCCATTAGCTTTAGAAGGGGCTTTAAAATTAAAAGAAATTTCATACTTACACGCTGAAGGATATCCAGCAGGTGAAATGAAACATGGACCTATTGCTCTAGCAGATAGTGAGCTTTTTACCGTTGCACTAATGCCGCAAAATTGTCTTTATGAAAAAACCAAATCAAATGTAGAAGAATTAGCCGCAAGGGATTCTACCTTGCTTGCTATTTCTCCGCTTGATTTTGATTTAAGTGATGATTTTATAAGAACTTCAAAACAAGAACACTATATGTGTGAATTTTTTGAAATGATGGTGATTTTACAGCTTCTTGCTTTAGAAGTTTCTATAAGACTTGGCAATGATGTGGATATGCCAAGAAATCTAGCAAAAAGCGTTACTGTAGAATAATATTTTGTGTAGTTTTGAAAAAACTACACTTTTTTAAAAAATTTTATAAATGCTTCTTAAATTATAAGCAAACTTTAGGGTTTATTTGGTTTAAATATCATATCTTATTTTATTACAAGGAAAAGCCATGGAATATAGAATCGAACACGATACTATGGGAGAGATTAAAGTTCCTAATGATAAATATTGGGGTGCGCAAACTGAAAGAAGTTTTGAAAATTTTAAAATTGGTTGTGAAAAAATGCCAAAAGTTTTAATTTATGCTTTTGCAAATCTTAAAAAATCTTTGGCTTTAGTTAATAACAAACTTGGCAAATTAGATGATGCTAAAAAAGATGCTATTGTGCAAGCTTGCGATGAGATTGTAGCAGGAAAATTTGATGATAACTTCCCACTAGCAATATGGCAAACAGGTTCAGGCACTCAAAGTAATATGAATATGAATGAAGTTATAGCAAATCGTGCCACTGAAATTATGGGTGGAGATTTTAGAAAAGAAAAACTTGTTCATCCAAATGATCATGTAAATATGAGCCAAAGCTCAAATGATACCTTTCCAACTGCTATGAGTATAGTTTCAGTAGAGCAAGTAGAAAAAAAACTTATCCCTGCTTTAGATGAGCTTATTGCGACTTTTGAAAAGAAAGTAAAAGAATTTGAAGGGATTATTAAAATAGGAAGAACTCACCTTCAAGATGCTACACCACTTACCCTAGCTCAAGAATTTAGTGGATACCTTTCTATGTTACTTCACTCAAAAGAGCAAATCATCGCTTCTTTACCTACATTAAGAGAGCTTGCAATAGGCGGGACAGCTGTTGGCACAGGATTAAATGCTCATCCAGAACTTAGTGAAAAAGTAAGCGAAGAATTAAGCAAGCTAATAGGTACTAAATTTATTTCAAGTCCAAATAAATTCCATGCACTAACAAGCCATGATGCAATTAATTTTACCCATGGAGCTATGAAAGGTTTAGCTGCAAATTTAATGAAAATAGCAAATGATATTAGATGGCTAGCAAGTGGTCCTAGATGTGGTCTTGGAGAGTTAAACATACCTGAGAATGAACCAGGAAGTTCTATCATGCCAGGCAAGGTTAATCCTACTCAGTGTGAAGCCTTAACTATGGTTGCAGTACAAGTTATGGGAAATGATGCAGCTATTGGTTTTGCAGCAAGCCAAGGAAATTTCGAGCTTAATGTTTTTAAACCTGTGATTATTTATAACTTCTTGCAAAGCCTTGATTTATTAGCTGATGCTATGCATTCATTTAATATCCACTGTGCTGTTGGTATAGAGCCAAATAAAGAAAAAATAGATCATAATTTACATAATTCTTTAATGCTAGTAACCGCATTAAATCCACACATTGGTTATGAAAATGCAGCTAAAGTAGCAAAAAATGCCCATAAAAAAGGCATTTCTTTAAAAGAAAGTGCTATGGAGTTTGGCTTGGTAAGTGAAGAAGACTTTGCTAAATTTGTAGATCCTACAAAAATGATAGGACCAAAAAAATAATCAAAAGACTAGGAATAATCCTAGTCTTTTCTTAAGGGTTAGTATGATTTATGAAAATGATTATTTATTTATAGAAAAAGAAAATTCTCAAATTCCTTGGGTGAAAATTTTTACTAAAGAAAATTACAGAGAATTAAGTGATTGCCCAGCCTTTTTGCAAAATATGCTTTTTCAATATGTTTTAGCTTGTGAATTAAGCCTTAGAGAGTACTATAACCCAGAAAAAATCAACATAGCTTCCTTTGCAAACTATGTACCAAGAGTGCATTTTCATGTTATGGCACGTTTTAAAGAAGATGGGTTTTTTCCTGAATGCATGTGGGGAAAACAGCAAAGAGAAATTAAGGATTTAAATTTACCTGACTTTGAAGGATTTATATCAATTTTACTTAACAAAATAAAAAATATTCATGTTTAAAAAATTTATTAATTCTAGCTATATAGCTTTATTGAATCATCCACTTGGAGTTATTTTTTATTTATGTTTTTGGTTTTTTGTAGCATTTTTTTATGATTCATACCAAACTAGTATTTTTTTACTTTTAACCCTATTTATAATTTTTTGTGAAACATTCACTGAATCAAAAAGCAATTTAATACAAAATTATAAAAGTTTGAAAAATTTATGGGTTGGATTTTTTGGGCTAATTTTTTATATATTTTTAAATTTTATTTTTAAAGATGGTATAGAAAATTATTTAATATTTTTTACTAATAATTCTTTGTATATTTCTTTAATAACAGCTCTTATAGCTTTAGTATGTGCAAGAAAATTATATGATTTTAATTATTTTCATCATTTTTTAGCTGTCCTTTTTTTTAGTGTAAGTTTTTGGTTTATTTTTGGTGTATTTTTAGCTATATTTTATAGTTCGTTTAATTTTTTATTTGATATTTCTTCAAGTAAACTAAATTCTCATGTTCTATCATTATGGATTTTTAGTGCTGGAATTTTTTCTTTATTTTTACTTGGCAATTTTACTTCATACAATTTTCATAAAATTTTTGTTTTTATACTAAATATTTTTAGTATTTTATATATAATCATGCTTTTTACCTATGGTTTAGGAGCATTATTTAATCTTTTAGAAAATCTTAGTATAGTTCATTTATGTCTTTGGTTTGGTAGTTTTTTATTAATTAATCTTTGGATAAATTTATCTTTTTATAAAATCAAAAAATCATTACTTTATGCCTTTTTTATTGTAGTACTATCACTAAATATTTTCGTATTTTATGCTATTATAATTAGAATTACACAATATGGCTTTACGCCAGAACGCTTAGCAGTATTAGCTTTAAATTTATGGCTTTTGATTGCAAATTATCTAAGCGTATTTAAACAAAAAATAGCATTAAAATTTTCTTTTTATCTACTTGCGCTTATGGCGCTATTTTTAGGATTTTTTGCAAATTACATAAGTTTTTCTTCACAAAAATATCAATTGCAAAAATTAGAAATCTCTATACATTCTTTAGATCTTGACTATATTCAAAGCAAGCAATACTACAATCAAATTAAAAATATCAAAAATACCTTACATAGTCTTGATAAAAATTATAACAACAATTATAGTTTTGATGATTTTTTAAAAACTTATAATTTAACTCATTTAAAACCACAAAAAATAAAATTTCATAACATGTCTAAAAAATTTCATCCAAAATACTCCAAATTAAAAGAAAATTACGATGAAGTATTATTTGATTTTGTTACTAATTCAAGCGACTTTAAATATTTTATGAAGATTGATGATAATACCTTATATTTTTTACTTCAGGAAAAAGAACTTTTAAAGCTTGAAAATTTTGACAAAATCTTAAAAAATTATCAGAAAAATTCGCAATTAAGCTACAAACTTAACAATAACTCATCTTTGATTTTTATCCCTTTGGAGTTTAACATTAATATAAAAGGTCAAATAACTTTTTTTTAAAACTCATATTTTCATTAAAAACACCAAATAGACTTTATTTATGTAAATTTTCAAATCTGCACAAATAATAAATCACACAAAGCTTAATTCCAAATTTGCCACCATTTTTTATTTTGCTGTTTTAATTTTTGCATTAAAATATTTTGATTTTTTAATGCAAATTCATTTTCTTCATCAAGCTTTAATAATTCTTTGGTACACTCTAAAGCTTGCTCGTATTCTTTTAGCTCTTCTAAACACTGAATTTTTCCCACCAAAGCATCGGTATTTTCTTTTGTTATCTTTAAGCAATCTTCATAACATTGCAATGCATCATGAAAATCACCTAAATTTCTTAAACACTCTGCCTTATAATAATGTGTCCAATTTTGACTTTCATCTAAATTTAAAGCCATATTAAGATATTTTATAGCTTCTTTAAAATCTTGCGAATACACTTTAACCGCACCCATAAAATGATAACACTCATATGATTTTGGCTCAAGCTCACTTGCTTTTTTTGCCGCTTCAAAGCTTTCATCATATTTTCCTAAAAAGCTTAAAATTTGTGCTTTTTCTATCCAATACTCCCCAATATCATCAATTATTTTTAAGCATTCATTGATATCTTTTAAAGCTTCATTATATTTTTCAAGATTTCTTTTACATTTTGCTCTATGAAAATACGACTCATCATCTTCTTCATTACTTAAAATCGCACTATCGTAGCATTTTATCGCTTCTTCAAACATATAAAGATCTTCATAACAAAGTCCCTTATAATACTTTGCTCCATTATGGTTTTTATCAATTTTTAAAGCCTTATTTAAATCTTCTATAGCTTCTTCTTCTAAGCTTAAATTATATTTAGCAATTCCTCGCCAAAAATAAAGTTTAAAATTATTTTTATCCACCTTATGCGCTGCATTACAATAAGCTATTAATTCTTCATAAGATTCAAGTTCTTTTGCACAATATGCTCTTTCAAACAATACATCTTTTAAATCAATATAATCTTTATATGTTTTTATAAGCTCATTGTATTCATCCATAGCTTCTTGAAATCTTTCAAGCTTGCTTTTAATCCAAGCTCTTTGAGAAAGAGAATTAACATAATCTTGAGTATTATTTTGCTTTTTATAATATTTAACAGCTAATTCACTATCTTCTAAAGCTTCCTCATATTTTTCAAGATCAGATTTTAAATAAGCCCTGTTAAAAAACACATCAGGATATTCTTTTTGATATTTCAAAGCTTTTTCATAACTTATCAAAGCTTCATCATATTTGTCTATCTCATATAAGCTATTACCTAAATGATAAAAACCATAAGGAACTGCTTGTTCAAGTTCTGCCAATTCTGATGGAGTAAAATCATGCTTTCTTGCTCTTTCTTGATAATATTTAGCTGCTAAATCAAAATCTTCTATAGCCTCTTCAATCATTTTTAGGTTAATTTTAGTATTACCCCTATTAATATATGCTTGAGCGTATTCTTCATAAAGCTCAATTGTTTTATCATAATATTTCAAAGCTTGTTCATAATCTTTTAAATCATACAAAACTCTAGCTAATGCAAAACATGAATATTGTAAATTTTCATCTAATTCAATTGATTTTTTAAAAGCATCTATTGATAATTCTATCTTTTCTAAATCTTTATAAATATGCCCCAAAATCAAATATGCCATTGCGTTTTCATTGTCTAATTCAATAGATTTTAAACAATCTTGCAAAGCTCCTTCTAAATCATCAACTTTACGTTTATTATTAGCCCTTTTATAATACGCATCAGCAAAACTCTCATCTTGCTCAATCATCTTAGTAAAAAATTCTATAGCTTTTTGATAATCTTCCAAATTCTCACAAGCTACACCTTGATAATAAAAAATCTGAGAGGATTCAAATCCTAAATCTTGAGACTTTTTAAAATCAATCAAAGCCTGTTTTGGATCAACACTAAGCAAAGTAATGGCTCTAGTATAATAAGCCATATAATATTCTGGAGCCAAATCAATACAAGTTTGCAAATCTTTTAAAGCTTTTGTGTGCTCATCTAAAAGTATATAAACTCTAGCCCTATTAAAATATGCTAAATAATATGCATTATCTAGCGCTATAGTTTTATTAAAAGCCAAAAGTGCTTCTTGTAATAAATCTAATTTAAAATTACATAGACCCAAAAGATTAAATAAAAATACATTACTAGGATCAAATTCTACAGCTATGGTTGCATCTTTAAGTGCTTCTTGAAATTTCAAACAATTAAATCTACAAAGCGCTCTATTATGGTAAGCTTCTAAAAGCAAACGATGTTTGTCCTCATCATCTATAAAAATCATTTTACCATCTTGAGCAAGCGCAACCTCGCCTTTGCAAAAAGCTATAAGTTCACTTAAAACCTCATCGCATTTTTCAAATTCTGAATTTTCAAAATATTCTTTAGCTAAATCTGATAATTCAGTGATTAGATTATCCAAATCTTAATCCTAGTTTTGATTTTCTTTATTTAGACTTTTTAAAAATTCTTCTATATTATATTTTGCTCTATAAGTTTCACTCATTAAGTGAATCAAAATATCACCTAAATCAAGTACAGTCCATTCTTCACTACTTTCTATATTTAAAAACTCTTCACCCTTGCTTTTAAGATTAGTTTTTAAATCATCAATCAAAGAAAGCGCATGTCTTTCTCCCATAGTAGTAGCAATCACTACAAATTTAACAAAATAATCCCTATCTTGCATATCAAAAGTTTCTATTAAATCTGCTTTTTTATCATCTAAAATCTGTACTATATTATTAATTCTTTCTTGCATTGTTTTCCTTTTGTTAAATATTTTTAAATTTAGAATAATAAAGCTTAACTTCTTCTTTGATTTGCTCACAAACTTGCGATGTTTGCAAGGTTTCTCTTATAAAAGAAGAAGAGATATTTACTTTAGTATCTAAAGTTTTAAAATGTTTTGGTATAAAAATACCATCTCTTTTAGCTACAACAAATTCTACCAAATTTTGCAATCTTTCAAATTCATGCCATTTTTCAAGACTTTGTAAATGATCAGCTCCCAAAATAAGATAAAATTTAGAAATTTCATATTGCTTATGCAAAAAATCAACACTTTCTATACTAGGCACAGGCCTTTGTTTTTTTATTTCAAAATCACAAATTTCAACTTTTTCCAAACCTCCCCAAATCATCTCACACCATTTTAAGCGTCTTTGCTCATTTGCGGTAAATTCTTGCTTAAAGGGGCTAATAAAAGTTGGCATAATAATGAGTTTATCAAGCTCTAAATTTGCTAGTGCATTAAAGACTATAGCATTATGCCCTAAATGGGGTGGATCAAAACTGCCACCAAAAAGTGCGATTTTCATTAAAATTTAACCTTTTTTTAGTAGAATTTTACCTACTTAATCATAAAAAGGAAATGAAAATGGCTGTAAAAGTTGCAATAAATGGTTTTGGACGCATTGGAAGATGTGTTGCAAGAATTATTATGAAGCGCGATGATATCGAACTTGTAGCGATTAATGATACTACTGATATAGAGCTTACTAAATATCTTTTTAAATATGACACCGTTCATGGGGTATACGATGGTAGTGTTGAAAATGATGGTGATGATTTAATAATTGATAATAAAAAAATAAAAGTTTTAAAAAGCAGAAATGTAGCGGATTTAGACTTTGCAAAATATGGTGCACAAATTGTTTTAGAGTGTACTGGTGCACACTTAACTATGGAAAAATGTCAAGGATTTTTAGATCATGGGGTGCAAAAAGTTATCATGAGTGCACCTGCAAAAGATAAAACTCCAACTTATGTTTTAGGGGTAAATGCTCACGAATATAAAGGCGAAAACATCATCTCAAATGCAAGTTGTACTACTAACTGCTTGGGTCCAATTTGTAGAGTTTTGCAAGATAATTTTGGCATAGAAAAAGGTTTAATGACAACCATTCATGCATATACAAACGGACAAAGCATTATTGATGCAAAAGCAAGAGATAAAAGAAGATCACGCGCTGCTGCGCAAAATATCATTCCTACCTCAACTGGTGCAGCAAAAGCTATGAAGCTTGTTATGCCTGAACTTGATGGAAAATTACACGGTCAAAGTATGCGTGTACCTGTAGCTGATGTATCAACTGTGGATTTAACTGCAACTTTAAAGAAAAAAGTAAGTAAAGAAGAAATCAATGAAGCCTTTAGAAAAGCAGCTGCTAGCAATTTAAAAGGTATATTATTAGTAGATGATGAAGAAAGAGTTTCAAGTGATTTTATAACTTGCTCTTATGGTGCGATTGTAGCAAGCGATTTAACTCAAGTAATTTGTGATGATTTTGTTAAAGTGGTTGCTTGGTATGATAATGAATGGGGATATTCTTCTCGTTTGGTAGATATGGCAGTATTTGCAGCAAAGGCTTAAGATGAGTAGTATTTTATCGATTAAAGATATTGATCTTGCAAAGAAAAAAGTGTTTATTAGATGTGATTTTAATGTTCCTCAAGATGAGTTTTTAAATATCACTGATGATCGTCGTATTCGCTCGGCTATCCCTACTATAAGATATTGTTTAGATAATGGCTGTGCAGTTATTTTAGCTTCACATTTAGGACGCCCCAAAGAAATAGCTTCAAAATACTCTTTAGAGCCAGTTGCAAAAAGACTTGCACGCTTAATGTCTAAAGAAGTCATTATGGCTAAAGATGTTATAGGTGAAGATGCAAAGAAAAAAGCTAGCGAATTAAAATCAAGTGAAATTTTGCTTTTAGAAAATTTACGTTTTGAAAAGGGTGAAACTAAGAATGATGAAAACTTAGCCAAAGAACTTGCTTCTATGGCTGATGTTTATATTAATGATGCTTTTGGGGTTTGCCATAGAGCCCATGCTAGTGTTGAAGCTATTACAAAATACTTTGATAATACAAACAAAGGTGCGGGATTTTTACTCCAAAAAGAAATAGAATTTGCAAGCAATCTTATCAAGCACCCTGCGCGTCCTTTTGTAGCTGTAGTAGGTGGTTCTAAAGTAAGTGGGAAATTGCAAGCTTTGACTAACTTACTTCCAAAAGTAGATAAGCTCATCATAGGTGGAGGTATGGCCTTTACTTTCTTAAAAGCTCAAGGTTATGATATAGGAAATTCTCTCTTAGAAGAAGATTTAATTGAAGAAGCAAATAAAATCTTGCTCAAAGGTAAAAATCTAGGGGTGAAAATTTATCTTCCTGTGGATGTTACAGCAGCACAAACTTGCTCTCAAGAAGCAGTAATGAAATACACTCCTGTGCAAGAAATTCCTGCGGGTTGGATGGGGCTTGATATAGGTCCTGCTAGTGTAAGGTTGTTTAAAGAAGCACTTTCTGATGCTCAAACTATATGGTGGAATGGACCTATGGGGGTTTTTGAAATCGATAAATTCTCAAAAGGCAGTATTAAAATGAGCCATTATATTAGCGAATCTCATGCAACAACTGTAATAGGTGGTGGTGATACTGCTGATGTTGTAGCAAGAGCAGGTGATGCTGATGAGATGACTTTCATTTCAACCGGTGGTGGAGCGTCATTAGAGCTTATAGAAGGAAAAGAACTTCCTGGTGTAAAACCTTTGACTATAAAGGATAATGAATGATTTTTGCAGCAAATTTAAAGTGTAATCATACAAGATCAAGCTTTGAACTTTACGCTCAAAAATTAAACCAAAACTTAAACAAAGAAGATGAAATTTTCATCTTCCCTCCTAGTATAGCTTTCTTAAAAGACAATTTTTCATTTCAACAAGGCGCGCAAAATTTCTACCCTTGCGAAAATGGAGCATATACTGGAGAAATAGGTAAAATTCACTTAGAAGAATTTAATATCAAAAGCGTTTTAATAGGCCATTCTGAAAGAAGAGCTTTAAAGGAAGATGAAAGCTTTTTAAAGGCTAAATTTGACTTTACAAAAAATCTTGATTTTAATATCATTTATTGCATAGGCGAAAGCTTAGAAACTAAAAAAGCTAACAAAAGCTTGGATTTTTTAAAAAAACAAATTGAAAATATTGATCTATCTTATAAAAAACTTATCATAGCTTATGAGCCTATTTATTCTATAGGTACAGGAGTTAGTGCTAATCTTGATGATATTAACACCATACTTAATTTTTTAAGAGAATTTACTAATGCTAAGCTTTTATATGGCGGAAGTGTTAATCAAAGCAATATTAAAGAAATTTGCGCTTTAAAAAATTGCGATGGAGTATTGATAGGTTCAGCTGCATTAAATGCAAATGATTTTTTAAATATGATACAAATAGCTAAAGGTTAAAAAATGTCTTTGGACAATGAAGAATTAAAAAGCATATTAGAGCATAAAATCGCTCTATTAGAAAACTCTCGCAAAGAAGAAAAAAATATCTCATTAGAGGCTGTAAATTCTATCATTAAAATTTTAGGTTTACCAAATGAATTTAGCCCTTTGGCGCATAGATATTTTCAACTTCACACCCCACCTAGTCTCATATGGCTTCATTTAAGTGAATGCACAGGGTGTAGCGAGAGCTTACTTAGAACTTCATTGCCAGATTTTTTGGATTTAATTTTTGATTTTATTTCCTTAGAGTATCATGAAACCTTTATGAGTGCTAGCGGACATCAAGCAGAATCACATTTAGAGGAAGTTTTAGAAAAAAAAGATTTTCTTTTAGCTGTTGAAGGTGGAGTTTGTGCTATAGATCCTTTTTATCTAACCATAGGAGCACATGGTGAAAATGGATATGAAATTTTACAAAAATGTGCTAAAAATGCTAAAACAATCTTTGCTATGGGAACTTGCTCAAGCTATGGAGGAATTCAAGCTGCACATCCAAATCCTACCAAAAGCATAGGAATTTCTAAAGTCTTAGAAGAAAAAGTAATCAATATACCAGGTTGTCCCCCAAGTGATGTAAATATCATCGCAGCACTTTGTTTTTATATATTATTTGAGCAAGATATGGCTTTAGATGAGCAAAATAGACCTTTAGCCTTTTATGGTAAATGCTTGCATGATTTATGCGAAAGAAAAGCTAAATTTGAAGCAGGAAATTTTGCTCAAAGTTTTGATGATGAAAATATAAAACAAGGTTATTGTCTTTTTAAAGTAGGTTGCAAAGGACCTTATGCTTATAATAATTGTCCTAAGGTTAAATTTAACTCCAAAACCTCTTGGCCGGTAGCTGCAGGACATGGATGCATTGCTTGTAGTGAAGAAAATTTTTGGGATGATTTTGGTTTTTATGAAAAACCTATGAGTAATGAATTTGCTTATAATGATTTTTCTATTTTATTAGATGATAAAATAGTCCATAATAGTTCCATCAATGAGCTTAATTCAAATAATATTTTACTAGATTTAGAAAGTGACACTAGTGGGATTTTTTATCAAAATGATACAAAGATTAATTTTTTAGATTTTAGTTTTGAAGCTAATCCTAAAGTTTTCTTAAATAATTTTGCAAAAACCAAAATGGCTATGACTTTAGTGCAAAATTACCAAGAGCATTTTAAAACATATTATGATTTTATACAAGAAAATTACGATGATAAAAGCAAAACTAGTAATAATATCTTAGACTTATTTTATTTTATATATCCATTTATTAGTGGAAAAAAATTAAACCATTTAGATGAGTTTTTAGATCTTGCTTTAGCTTATAAGTTTAAACATCCTAGCAAATTTGATTTTAAAATCACAATTAATGAACAAGCAAAACTTGATGTTTCTAAATCAATGCGCATGCCTTTAATTTATATTCTAGGTGGCTTAGATAAAGAAGGCATTGCTTTTGGATTGATTTTTTCTTTAAAAGAACATTTAAAACAAGCTCTAAAAGCATGCAAAAAGACACATAACAAAGAGCAAATTTTAATATGTGCAAAAAACGAAAAATTATTAAAATTATTTTGGGATTTAACGAGCATTTAAAGACTTAATGCTAAAATATTTATCTCCCTAAATATTTGAAATTTGCAAAGTGCAAAAACTTTGCAAATTTATTCAAGATTTGGTTATTTTGACGATATAACCTTATCTTTATTTGAAAGGAAAAGCTATGCAAATTTCTAGCTACAATTCTCAAAATTTTTCTATGGATATTAAAACAAAAAATGGCAATCGTCTTTCTTTTTCTATGTATGATAAAAAAGAAGCAAAATTAGATAAAGATGGAAATTCAGCATCTTTGAGTTTAAGAAATCAATTTGGTTTTTCATTTTCATATAGTGGAACTAAACTTTCACAAGAAGAAATTGAAGAAATAAAAGAAGCAGTAGCCAAAGTACAACCTCAAATCGATGAATTTATGAAAAACTCAAGAGTTGGAACCTTAAAGCCAAAAGAGCTTATTACCACTGCAATGAAAATTGGCGATGCCTTACCTGAACCAAAAAATGAAGAACATAAAAAGGCTACTTTACATGAGTTATTTAACACCATGGATAAGAGTTTAAACAAAGAAATGAATAAAACTGATCTTGAAGATATTAAAAAACAAATTTTCCAAGATAGCACTAAATTATTAGAAGAAATTTGGGAGCAATATAACAAGCAAAAAGAAGAAAAAGAAGAAGACAATAAAGAATTTGGATTTTATGCTTAAAAAAGGAAATAACATGGAAGTAAAAGATATTTTAAAAAGCATGCTAGAACTCCAGCAAAAACTAAATGATGATACCAATGGTATAGGATGGGAAAATGGCTATACGAAAGAAGGTAAATTGATTAGTTTTAGAAGATGTATTTATATGGAGTGTGCTGAGCTTATTGATTCTTTTGCTTGGAAACATTGGAAAAACATACACACTCCTGCAAACTGGGACAATGTGCGTATTGAAATAGTGGATATATGGCATTTTATTTTAAGTTTGATTTTAGAAGAATACAAAGAAAAACAAATAGATGATAAAAATTTCATAGCAGAGGAAGTTTCTTCTGTAACTTTTTTTGATGACTTTTGCAAAGAAACTTCCAATCCAAATGAAGCAGATATCTATGGAATTTTAAATGATATTGAGCTTATTATCCACAAATGCAGTGGTTTTGATTATGATTTAGGTGAACTCTTGAGTGCATATTTTGTTTTAGCTAGAAAATGTGGTTTAAATTTCTTTGAGCTTTATAAAACCTATATTGGAAAAAATATATTAAATCAATTCAGACAAGAAAACGGCTACAAAGAAGGCACTTATAAAAAAACTTGGAATGGTACAGAAGATAACGAAGTTTTAAATCAAATTTTAAAAGAAACACTAGATTATAAAGAAATCTATCAAAAACTTCAAGATGCTTATAAGCAAATTAAATGAATATACTATACCTAAGCTTGCAAGATTTTCTTAGCAAGCCTTTTTTAAAATTCTCAACTTTGCCTTTTTTAATCAGCCTGGTTATTTTTGCCCTGCTAGTGTATTATAGTTATGATGTATTTTTTTCTTATATTGAAGATGTAGTCAGTGGCTCTTTTATGGCTTGGTTTTTTAGTTTTTCTATAGTGCAATTTTCACTTGCATTTTTAAGCGCCATAGGTGGATTTTTCATAGTGATATTTGTCTCTGTATTTTTTACTATGCTTATAATTTCTTTTTTAACTCCTTATATTGTGAAAAAAATCAACCAAAAATACTATAACCATTTCATACAAAGAGAAGTAAATTCTTTAGAAATTTTACTTAAAACATTCAAATTTTTACTCATCTCATGCGTATTATTTGTAGTAGCTACTTTCTTGTTAATTATACCTTTTGTTAGCATTGTGATTTATTATGGAGTATTTTATTATTTATTTCACAAACTTTTATTACTAGATGTATTAAGCAATGTCTTAGATAAAAACAATTTTGATGATTTTTATAAAAATTCATCACCATTATACTTTAAAATTATCACTTTAGTCTTTTTTGCTTTATCAAGCATACCTTTGCTTGGTTTATTTTTACAAGTATTTTATGTAATCTTCTTAACTCACTTAAGTTATCAAAAAATTTTAAAACTTAAAGCCAATAACAATGGATGAAAGAATTAAAAAATTTATCCATTCACAAAAACTTTTAAATTTAAGTATGCTTGATGAGGATGGTGGAGTATATTGCGTAAGCTGTTATTATGCTTTTGATGATAAAAATTTAGCTTTAATTTTTGCTAGTGAAGAACATACTAAACATATTCAACTTGCCTATAAATCCCCTAAAGTAGCAGTTAATATAGCGCTAGATACAGATGTTATTAATCTTATTAAAGGAGTGCAAATCAAAGCTCTTTTTCAAAAAGCCACCAAAGAGCAAGAAAGAATATACTATAAAAAATTTCCCTTTGCAAAACTTGCACAAGCTTGTATTTTCGCTTTAAATATACAATGGGCAAAATACACTGATAATAAAATTTTACTTTCCAAAAAATTAGAATTTTCTCTTTAAAATACTTTTAAGATATATTGTATTTTTAATAAAACCTAATATTATTTATAAATTTTTAAATATTTTTTTAATAAAATCATATAATTTACCATAGTAGTAAAACTTTAAATTTTTAACTTTTCAAGGAGAAAAAAAATGTTCTCATCTACCAAAAAATATTTACTAGGTAATTTTTCCAACAAAATTGCCTTTTTGGTTTGTATTTTTGTTATAGTTTTATTATGTGTTTTAGGTGTTTTTAATTATATTAAATCAAAATCTAATAGCCATACTTTATTAGTTCAATTTCAACAAAAAGTTGCTTTTGATGTAAGCAAAAGATTTGATTTATATGCAAGTGATAGACGTAATATAATTAATTCTTTAACAAAATATATCAAAGAAAATAAGCATAATCTAAATTCAAAACAATACACTAGCTTGTTAAAATCTATAGGAGATTCTTTAGGTTTTGACTTAACTTATGTAGGATTTGAAGATGGCTCTATGTTTAGATCAAATGGCAACAACCAAACTCCAGAAAGTGGATATGATCCTAGAACTAGAGGATGGTATAAAGAAGCCAAAGAAAAAAAAGAGTTAATTGTCACAGAACCATACATATCTTCTAGCATGAAAAAACCTACTATTTCTTATGCCAATCCTATTATGGAAAATGGTGAAGTTATAGG
Organism: Campylobacter sp. CNRCH_2015_0338h; assembly: GCF_025772785.1. NCBI lineage: Bacteria > Pseudomonadati > Campylobacterota > Epsilonproteobacteria > Campylobacterales > Campylobacteraceae > Campylobacter > Campylobacter sp. CNRCH_2015_0338h. The sequence goes on along the minus strand of NZ_JAKMST010000001.1, from coordinate 233,468 downwards.
TGTAGTTGCTGCTGATTATGATTTAAAAAAATTCTCAGAAGAAGTTTTAGCTATAGGTAAAACACCTTATTCGCATGCTGCTGTTTTAGCCCATGATGGAACCTATCTTTTTCACACTGATCCTTCTAAAATTTTAACCTCAACCAATACAAGTAAAGATATTGTTGCATATTATCTTAAAACACCAGAAGGTACAAATAGAAGTCTTTCAAAAGATATTTTTAAAATTCAAACAAAAGAAAATGAAACCAGAGCTTTAATTTGCAATGGCGGAATTAATCCAAAATATGTTATCTGTTCTATAGCTGATTATGATTTTTACAATGATGCAGCTAAACAAACACTAATGGAACAAATTATTATTTCCTTGATTGCTATTTTTTTCACTTTAATTTTTATTAGAATGATTATTTCTTACAATCTTAAACCAATTGCAATCATTTCATCAGGATTACATAATTTCTTTAATTATTTAAATCACAAAGATTCTCACTCTCATCCTATTAAGCTTAAAACTCAAGATGAGTTTGGAAAAATGGCAGAAGAAATTAATGAAAACATTGAGATCATTAAAGAAGCTCTAAACAAAGATGCAAAAGCCATTGAAGAATCTGTCAATATTGCTAAAAAAATAGAAACAGGTGAGCTTGATTTGCATATTAGTTCTCATGCTAACAATCCTCAAATTCAAGAATTAATGAAAGTGTTAAATAGTATGCTTACAACTTTACAAAGAAAAATTGGCAGTAATTTAAACGAAATTTTAGCTGTATTTGATAGCTACAAACGCTTAGATTTCACAGCAACTATTAATGCACCAAAAGGCGATATTGAAAAGGCTATAAATTCTCTTGGAGATGAAATAAAAAACATGCTTACACAATCACTTCACCAAGGAGAATTACTCAACCAAAAGGCCGAAGCACTCAAACAAAGCATGCAAGAACTTACAAATGATGCTACGCATCAAACCTCATCACTGCAAGAAAGCGCAAGAGCTTTAGAGCAAATGAACTCAGCTATGAGTGAAATTTCCATTAAAACACAAGATGTAGTAAAACAAAGCAATGATATCAAAAATGTAACTACAGTAATTTCAGATATTGCAGATCAAATTAACCTACTTGCATTAAATGCAGCTATTGAAGCAGCACGTGCTGGTGAACATGGACGTGGCTTTGCTGTTGTTGCTGATGAAGTTAGAAATCTAGCTGAAAGAACTCAAAAGTCTTTAGGTGAAATAGAAGCTAATACTAATATCTTAGCCCAGTCAATAAATGATATGGGTGAAGCCATAAAAGAAGAAGCAGATGATATTAGTCAAATCAATGAATCAGTAGCTACTATAGAAAAACTCACACAACAAAACTCTCAAACAGCTATGCAGACTAATACTATTGCAAATGAAGTAGATTCTTTAGCACAAGATATGCTAAGTGAAACTAAAAAAAGAAAATTTTAAACATAAAGATGCCTAAAAGGCATCTAATTTTTAAGAAAAAGAAGGTTTAATTTGCTCTAACCAAGCATCAATTCTACTTTCTGTTAAATCCTCATGATTATCATTATCTAATGCTAGTCCTACAAACTTATCACCTTCTACGGCTTCACTTGATTCAAAAGTATAACCACCCGTAGAAACAGCACCTACCAAATTTGCACCCGCTGCTTTTAAAGCTTGAGCAAGTTTTCCCATAGCACTGCAATATGTGTCTGAATAGCTTTCACTATCTCCCATACCAAAAACAGCAACAGTTTTACCGCTAAGATTTAAAGCTGAAAAATCAAAACCATCCCAGTCATCTTGAAAATCACCGCTTCCCCAAGTAGAAGTTCCACAAATTAATTTATCATAAGAATTAATTTTCTCTGCATCAATATCTGCGATATTTAATACATCTGAAATTCCTAATTTTTGAGCAATCATGTTTGCCGCACCTTCGGTATTACCCATTGAACTACCATAAATTACTGCTATTGACATTTAACATCTCCTTAAAATTTGATTATTAATAGTATAGGGAACTAATTTTAGCAAAGTTTTATTATTTTCGTATAAAAAATGTCTTATTTCTTCATGTTGAGTGAAATTTTTATTTCTTGGATACACAATATAAAATCTTTCAAAAGAATTTTCTTTTATAAATTGCAAAGCAAGCTCTATATCTTTATCACCATTTTTACAAAATAAAGGCATGACCGCCATTTTTTCATTAATGATAATGATATTTTTATAAATCTTTACTTTGGATTTGGTATTGCTTTTGCAAATTTTATCATATACAAAAGCCTCAAAAGCAACTTGTAAAGGCAAAGTAAAACTAGGTGATAAGAACATATTTTGTATTAATTTCGCTAAAGTATATTTTGGCATCTTTGCTTCAAGTTGTATTTGATTTAAATTTCCTTCTTTATAAGCTTTGATGATTTTATGAGAATATGGACAAAATTGTTTTATTTTGCTAAATCTCAAAGTCCTTTCTATGCTCATATTTTGAATTTTTAACTCAAAAATATTTCTTAAACAGTCAGCTTTTTTTGCATAGATATAAGGTATTTTTAGATCATCTTCAACTAAAGAATTATATAAATTTAAAAAAATATGATTAATACTTTTTTGTTCTAAATCTCTAAATATTTTAGGTATAAAATCCTCTTTTTCATTAAATCCAAACATACACTAAGCCTTCTTTGCGCACTCATAGGTTTGATCAAGTCCAAAAACCTTACAATATTCACAATACACACAACTCACACTACGTTTAGCACAAACTAAAGGTATATTACGTTTTTTTGCCTCTGTTTTGATTTTTTTCATAGTATTATGGTTTAAAAAACTAGTAAGCATAACTATACATTCGGTATTTTGTGGAATGGGTTTTCTATTTACCCTATTTTCATTTCTAGCATCCCAATGCTCTATGCTTTTTGCACCTAGGTTTGTCAAAACTGCTTTTATTGGGGTTATTTCATCCGCTCCGATAACCAAAACTGACATTGAGTTTTCCTTTTTATAAAAATGATAATTGTTATTATAATTTATAAAAGATAAATTTTTACTGATACTCAATATCAATTTTTTAAATTATATATTATGAGTTTGTTCAAAGATATCTGTGTGTAAAATTTCTTCTAAAATCACTGTGGCATACGAGCCTTTTTGCAAGAAAAACTCCAAAGTAAAATGAGCTTTTTCTTCATCATAATAACTTTTGCAATCTTGCAAATAAGACCACATAAAGCGCCTTGAACCTTGCATTTTATTTTTAAACTCATATGCAAAAGAAAAAATCTCATCTTCTAATTTTTTAGCTAAACCTTCGTTTGCTTCATAAGCTTTAGAGCCTATTAAAAGACCCATCGCGCTAATATCTTTTTGATTAAATCTTTCTACTTCACTTGATAAATCTTCACATATAAAACATTTACCAAAAGGATAATGTCCTAAAACTTCACCCTTTAAAAGTTTAAAAAACTGCTTTTGATTTTTTAAACTTTTGATTTCTTCTTTATCTAAATCATATATTTGTTTTATTTCTTTTTCACTAAAGTCATTAATAAAATGTGACAATTCCACCCTTTTGCTCAAATATCTATTAAAAAGCTCGCTTTGAAAAGCAGAAATTAAAAATTCTTGCATTTTTTTATTTTTGATTTTTTTGCCTTTTAAAATTTCTAGTCCTTGTGAAAAATTATCTTGAAATTTGCCAAAACGCTGATATCCAAAATAATTGGCAAAACCTTGTTCTTGGATATTTTTAAAAGCTTGTTCTATTTTTAAAGCATCTGCCTTTGATACTTTTTTTAATCTTATAAAAAATGAATTTCCTTTTAAATGCCCTATTCTAAGTTTATTATCATGATAAAAACTTTCTAAAATTTTCATCTTATCATGTTTAAAATTTTTTAGACTCTCTTCAAATTTTTTAGGCATAGAAATATATTGAAAAGTTAAGCCTTGTTTATCTTTTAAACCACTATAACCAAAATCTCTCATTTTAACACCGCTTTGCACACTTAAAATTCTCAAAGCCTCGCTAGTGCTTAGATCTTTTTTTTGTATATGTAAAATTAAATGTTCACCTTTACCACTAAATTCATACAAAGGCTTTTCTCTTACTACAAAATCATTACTATTTTTTGAAAAATACACATTTATCGGGCTGTGTTTTAAAGTATATAAGGGCTTAAAAATGATGTTCTCTTCCATAAAATTTATACCTTCCTGTTGTTGTTTTTGCAAAAATATTTAGTTTAATTCTATGCTTTTTTGCCATATTTTGTATAAATGCTTTATGTTTTTTATCAAAAGCAAATAAAATTTCATATTCTTCTGCACTATTTAAGCTAAATTTATCTAATTTTTTAAAAAATTTTGCATTAAGTTGATTTTGAAGCAATATTCTTGATAAGTCTTTATTCAAACCATCTGAAATATCCATACTCACTCTAACTTTTTTTGCTATATCATAAAAAAATTTTTGTCTCAAACTAGGTTTTATAAAACGATGTTTAGAATGCAATTTTCCACCGCGAAATAATATATTTAAACCTTTTAAACTCTCACCTAATTTCCCACTAAAAGCAAGTAAATCTCCTTTTTTCAAACCTTTTCTAAAAATAGCCCTTTTATTTACCTTAGAAATAATAGTTATACTAATATTGATTTTATTATCCGCTATGGTATCTCCGCCTATAATTTGCACTCCAAATTCTTTTGCACTATCTAGCAAGCCTTTTTGCAAAGCTTTAACTTGTTTCATATCTAAACATTTTGGCAAAGAAAGTCCTAAAAGAGCGTATTTTGGTGTAGCATTCATAGCAATTGCATCAGAAATATTAACAAGCATAGCCTTTGCTCCAATTTGTTCTAAACTCATCCAAGAGCGCTTAAAATGCACGTCTTCACAAAATAAATCTTTAGAATAACAATATCCATCGATTATTGCCCCATCGTCTCCATTGATAGAATTAGCAAAGGCGTTGATAATAAATTTTTCTTTATCCATGTGAATATTTTATACAAAAAGCTTTTAATTTTATATAATAATCAAATTTTTATAAGTTTAAAATGTATATAATGAAAAATAATACCAAGGATAAAATATGCAAATAACTTTAAGAATTTTTCGTTTTGATAAAGATAGTGATTATTTAGCTTATTATAAACCTTATGTTTATGATAGTAAAAATTTTAAAAGTGTTTATGATGTTTTAAGTCAAATTAAAAAAGATGACATATATTTTGATTTTGAAGAAAATCCAGAAAGTTGCATTAAAGTCAATCAAGTTACAATCAGACAAAGAAGAGATTTGAATAATATCATAGAAAGATTTGGCAAAGAACTTACCATAGAACCACTTGATACCAAAAGAGCAACCAAAGATTTAATCATGGATAAAAGTGATTTTTTAGAAAAGCTCGAACTTTTTAAAGGACTTATTGATATACACGATATAGAACTTTATAAACAATATGATTTTTTATATTATACAAGTGAAGTTAGGGAATTTTTACCTGAATATCTTGGCGATAGCTTTTTTGTATTTGCTTATAAAATGCTACTTAAATACCCAGAAAAAGCACCCCAATTTTTAAAATTAGTCGCAGATGAAGAAAAAGGAATTTATTATCACACAAAATTTAAAAATTTTATTTCTTCAAATGAGCTTGATTATGAATCTTATATTAAAGAATTAAAAGTTATGCTTGTAAAATCAGGCCTTGCAAGAAGTATTTTTTAAGGAATGAGTAATGTATAAAATCTACACCAATAGCAATAATGATTTATTTTGTTATTTTGATATTATCAAAGATGCTTTAGATAAAGTTGGAGTTCAAAGCACATTATGCGAAAAGCCTTTGGGCAAAAATTATTTTATTATTGATTATGATCCAAAAGATATCTTAGATGAATATTCTAGAATGATGGATGAGGATAATATTTTAGCTTGTGAATGTAGCTCTTATGAAATTATGAGTAAAATTGAAAAAATCCAATATGCTCCAAAGATTTTTTTAGATCATCTTAAACAAGAACACATTAAGCATTTTTTTGAACAATTTAATATAGGTGTATATCAAGGATTTTCAGACGCAAGTTGCTCTTTAGAGCTTGCCAAAGTACTTAAAGCAAATGTAATAGATTTTGAAAGAAAATACAAAAGTTGTGGCTATAGTTTTTTAAATTTAAACACCCAATTAGCATACAAATGTGCAGCTTCTGTTGTATTAGATGCTTATGATAATGGTTGTGATTTTTTAGTAGTTGAAAATTTTTATTCTTTTTATATGTTTGATAAATGTTATAAAGAATTACAAGCTATTTCAAATAGAAATTTTGAAGATTTTTATATTTTAACTTTTGCAGAGCTTGCAAATTTAGCTCTAGGTATAGTACCATACACTTTAAAAAAACACAAATTAAAAGTGAGTTTAATCAATGAAAATCGCTCTTGAATGCAAGGATTTAATTTTAGAAAAAACTTTAGAAATCGCTTTGAGGGATTTTTTAGTTTTAAAAAAAGATTGTGATTTTTTAGTCTGTGATGAAAAAGTTAACACGCAAAAACCACAATTTATCATCAATAAAAAATCAAATTTTTTATCTCATCCTTTTAATATAGAGGAATTACTTAATGCTTTAAATGATTTCAATGCAAGTTTGCAAAGTATTGCTTATAAAATAGCCATGCGTGAAAAAAAACTTATGAATCAAAAATGTGAAGCCATTTTAGAGCAATTACGTCAAGAAAGTCATGAAAAAATCGATGCAATATTTGATCTTTACAAAACAGAGTTAAAAAATCTTATCAAAGAAGAAAATAATAATGCATAAAATACAAGAATATCAAAGCGTAAAAGATTTTTTAAAAAATTACAAAGAAGATAAAAAAACAAACTCAAAAAAACAAACTCAAAAAATTTACACCACCATAGAAAGTGGAATCTATAAAGGTAAAAAAATTTTACTTCCTAGTCTAGACACCACAAGAAGCACCAAAAGCATAGTAAAATCTTGTGTTTTTAATGTTTTGCGTTTTTCTTTACAAGATAAGGTTTTCATAGAGGCCTTTGGAGGAAGTGCTTTAATGGCATTAGAGGCAAGAAGTAATGACTGCTTAAAAAGTTATGCTATAGAAAAAGATAAAAAAGCTTATGAAATCGCTTTAAAAAATGCTTCCAATATTGATCAAAATACCATTTGCTTCAATGATGATACTTTTAAAAAAACCCCTCAAATTATTCAAAATTCCAAAGAAGATATTATTTTATATCTTGATCCACCCTTTGATATTAGAGAAGGTTTTTTTGATATTTACGAAAAAACTTTAAAGTTGATAGAAAATATAAAAAATTCAAATGTTAAAATCATCATCATAGAACATCACAGTACTTTTAAAACTCCAGCCAAAATACAAAATTACGAAAAAACAAAAGAAAAAAAATTCGGTTCAACCACTCTAAGTTTTTACTCCTTTATATAAATTTGGAACCTTTTTTGCTTTAATTTATGAAAATAGCATAGATTAAAGGAAGAATCGATGAGAATATTATTTTTGAGCTTAGTACTAAGTCTAAGCGTTTTTGCAGCTACTATTAAAGAACTTACCAATGTAGTAGGTGTTAGAGATAATCAACTTATAGGATATGGTTTGGTTGTTGGTTTAAATGGAAGTGGAGATGGTACAAGTAGCGAATTTACTCTACAATCTATTTCAAATATGCTTCAGGGTATGAATGTAAAAGTTAGCCCAGGCGATATTAAATCAAAAAATACAGCAGCAGTAATGGTTACAGCAAAACTTCCTGCTTTTGCAAGAAGTGGGGATAAGCTTGATGTAAGTGTGGCTTCTTTAGGTGATGCTAAATCTTTACAAGGTGGAACCTTGCTTATGACAGCTCTAAAAGGGGTTGATGGAGAAATTTATGCAGTAGCTCAAGGCTCTTTAGCTATAGGTGGACTTAGCCCAAGACCAGGTGCAGCAGGAACACACTCAACCTCAGCAAATGTTATTAATGGTGCAGTCGTAGAAAGAGAAATTCCACAAAACTTTAGCCAAAGTGAAGATTTGATTTTAAGTTTAAAAGAAGCAGATTTTAAAACGGCTAACAATATAGAAAGAGTTTTAAATACTATTTTTGATACAGACATAGCAAAAGCTTTAGATTCTAGAACTATAAAATTAACAAAACCTGAAGAATTTTCTCATGTTGAATTTATGGCAAGAGTATTAGAACAAGATATAGCTTACACTCCAGAAAGTAAAGTGATCATCGATGAAAGAACAGGAACTATAGTAGCGGGAGTAAATATAGAAGTTGAGCCTATATTAATTACCCATAAAGATATCACTATAAAAATCGATCCAAACAATACCGTAGCTTTAGGACAAAATGAAATCGATATGAAAGATGGTGGTATTTTAGATCCAGTATCTAATACTTTAAAAATCACAAACAATAAAACAACAGTAGCAAACATAGCTAGAATGCTAAATAAACTTGGAGCAGCGCCAAATGATATCATAGCTATTATGCAAAATTTAAAAAGAGCTGGTGCAATTAGTGCTGAATTAGAGGTGATATGATGAGAGCTGATAATTATTTAGCGAGCAAAAACTATAGTAGCGAACTTTATGAAAGTATTACTAAACACAACAATAGCTACAAGGCTGCTAAAAACTATGCTGATAGTGCTTTTAAAAATGATTTAACTCATATACAAGCATTAAATGATGAAGATAAAGCTTTAAAAGAACAAACTGATGCTTTTGAAGCTTTTTTAATCAAAAGTGTTTTAGATATTTCTTTAAAACAAGAAAATTCTTTATTTGGAAAAGATGCAAGTGATGAAATTTATTCATCTATGTATAATGATACTATGAGTAAAGCATTAAGCGGGGGGTTAGGTTTTTCAAAATTATTATTTGATTATTTAAAAGAAAGGGGTTAAGTTATTTTTTTAAGTGTCGATATAGTTCTTAGAGTTTTTCAATAGAACTGGAGGCTTAAAATGATAAACCCTATACATCAAAGTTATGTAGCTCAGGTTGCTACTAATGATATAAATAAAACAGAAAACAAAGAAAACAACAAGGCAAAAGAAACTCAAAAGGCAGAAGAAAGTAAAGCATCTTTAATTGCTTCTCAAATTAAAAATGGCGAGTATAAAATCAATCTACAAGCCACTTCTAAAGCAATAGCAGATTCTTTATTATAATTTTTATCCTTTTTTGGGTTGGTGCCTAAGAAAGGATAAAAAATGGTTAAACAATATTTAGATGAAACAAATTCTATTTTAGAAAAACTCATCAATCTTACTTTAGAAGATATAGCACAAATTCAAGCTGCTAATCATAAACATGTAAGTAAAAGTGTTGAAGATAAAACTAAACTTGTAAATGACTTCCAAATTGCTAAAAAAAGTCTTGACAAGGCTTTGGTAGAACTTAGTAACCAAGGAAACAATAAAGGCTTAGATGAGCTTTTGGATGACGAAGATAAAGAAAAACTTGCTCTTTTAAAACAAAATTTAAATACCTTACACCAAAAAAATAAAGAATATGCCAAACTAGCTCTTATTATTAAAAATTTTTACGACAATCTTTTAAATGCAATGTTTGAACAAAATGGAACAAATAATGCTTATGGAGACAATAAAACAATTCCAGATTCATTATTTAAGATTAATGTTTAAAGGCTAAGTCATGGGAATTTTTGATAGCTTATATACCGGAGTTAGTGGCATAAGAGCTGCTGAGCTTCAAATTAACACAACAGGTAATAATATTGCCAATGCAGACGCAGTGTTTTACACAAGACAAAGAGCTGTGCAAAGCTCAGGTATGTCTCTTGATAGAGGTGGTTTACACTTAGGAACAGGCACACAAATTGATACCATAAAACGATTGCACGATGAGCACTCTTATTATGAGTTAAAAAATGCCACTACTCAACAAAATTATACAAATTATTTAGGACAAATTTTACAAGAAGCAAGCCAAAGATTTCCTGATATGCAAGGAACTGGTATTTTACAAGATTATAAAAATTATTATGATGCATGGAATAATTTTGCTTCTAATCCAAGTGATGGAGCAAGTAAAATAGATCTTGTTAATAGTGCAAATACATTAACTCAAAACATACAAAAAACCCTACAAGATCTTAGCAAAATGCAACAAACTGTCAACGAGCAAATCAGACAAACTGTAGATGAGATCAATAATATTGGTCAAGAAATTGCAAATATCAACAAACAACTTGAAAATGAAGAAGTTTTACCTACTGATAATGCAAATCAATTAAGAGATAGAAGAGATGAACTTGAACTTAGACTTTCAAAATTAGTTGATGCAGTAGCTTGGAAAGGGAAAAGCTCTCAAGATAGTACCCTAGAATCTACTATGACTGATTCTGGAAGATATTATGATTTAAGTATTCAAGGTTTTAGCATAGTCAATGGCTCTAGCTTTCATCCTTTAAAATTAGATGATAATAATCCTAATGGATTTTATCAAATTTATTATGAAGTAAATGATGAAAACCGCTATGATTTAACTAGTAAAATTTCAGGTGGACAACTTGGAGCTCAGCTTGACCTTAGAGGTAGAAACTATGATGGCAATCACGATACTTACAGCGATGGAAAATTGCAAGAGTATAAAGATATGCTCAATACCTTTACAAAAACACTTATAACTCAAACTAATAATGTCTATGCTCAAGCAGCAACTGATAAAGTAAATTCGGATGATTTAAAAGGTTTAAAACCTGATACTTCTTTAATGAGTTATGATAAAAATATCCAAGCAGGAAGCTTTGATATTACAGTTTACAACGAAAAAGGTGAGCCTGTTGCTACTAGAACTATAAAAATTGATGTTAATACCACCATAGAGGATGTTGTTAAGCAAATCAATGCAGATATTGATGATAACAAGAATGGTCAAGGTGGTGATGATTTAAATGATTTTTTTCAAGCCTTTTATCATTATGATGGACAAAGTGATAGTGGAAATTTCCAAATCAATGGCTTAAAAAAGGGTTATAAAATAGCTTTTAAAGACAATGGTACAAATTTCCCAGGGGCTTTAAATGTATCTTCATTTTTTAATGGTCAAGATGCAAGCAATATCAATGTAAATTCAAGCATTAGAAATGATCCAAATAGCTTAAAAGCAAGCTCAAATGGAGTTGATGGAAACAATGATGTAGCTAATGCTATGTTGCAACTTCAAAATCAAAAAGTAAATTTTTATAACAAAGATGGTACAGTTGATACTATGTCTTTAGATGGATATTATAGAAAATTTACAGGTCAAATTGCTTCAGATGCTGAAAGCAATGGTTTTGCGCATGCAACTAATATGACAGTATTTAATACAGCCTATGCAGAATATCAATCGAAAAGTGGTGTAAATACAAACGAAGAATTAGCAGCGCTTATACAATATCAAGCAAGTTATGGCGCTGCAGCTAAAATCGTAACTACTGTTGATCAAATGCTTGAAACCTTACTTGGTTTAAAATCTTAATGCAAATTAAAGCTCTTTTAGATGAGGCTATTTTAAGTAAAAATACTCAAAAAGAGCTTTTCTCTCATCCTGATCCTTTGCAAATTGCAAGTGTTTATAAAGATGAAACCATAGCTTTGCTTTGCGCTTTATTTGCTTATGGAAATGCTAAAAATATTGTAAATTTTTTAAAAAAACTTGATTTTTCCTTGTTTGAAAGAAATGATGAGATTATTAAAAAAGAATGCAAAGATCTAAAATACCGCTTTCAAAACTCTCAAGACATAGCTCAAATTTTTATCACACTTAAACGCTTAAAAAATGAAGATGGCATAGAAAATATTTTTACCAAGGCTTATCAAAAAGAACAAAATATCACACAAGCAATAAAATTTTTTATAGAAACAATTTATAAGCTTAATCCTTATAAAAGCTATGGTTATGAGTTTTTCTTTTCAAAAGAATTTAAAACTCCAAAAGGTCCTTTAAAAAGATACAATATGTATCTTAGGTGGATGGTAAGAAAAGATGAGCTTGATTTGGGTTTGTTTAAAAATATCGATAAAAAAGATTTACTTATACCCTTAGATACCCATACTCATAAAGTTTCATTAAAACTTAAGCTTTTAAAGCGTAAGATTTATGATTTTAAAAGTGTTTTAGAGCTTACTCAAAGTCTTAAAAAATTTGATCCACAAGATCCTATAAAATATGATTTTGCTCTATATAGAATCGGACAAAACAAGGAAAGCTTATGGAGCTTGAATTAACTTATTATGTGATTTTATTTTTTGTTGCTGCTTTTGCAGGCTGTGTTGATGCGATTGTAGGTGGTGGTGGACTTATTACTATACCTGCTTTATTTGCTTGCGGGATCCCTCCTCATTTAGCCCTAGCTACCAATAAACTTCAAAGCACTTTTGGCTCACTTACTGCGGTTTTATCTTATAGAAAACATATGAATATAGAAAAAATTGCTTTAGGTATTTTATTTACCGCAATTGGAGCTGTTATTGGTACTTATGCAGTTTTACTAATAGATCAAAACGCTGTTAAAATCATTGTGCTAATATGCCTAGCTTTAGTTTTTCTTTATACTATTTTTAAGCCTAATTTAGGAAATGTTCATAATGAAGCAAAAATGAGTGCCACAAGCTTTCAAGTCACTTTTGGTTTATTGCTTGGCTTTTATGATGGCTTTTTAGGGCCTGGAACTGGGTCTTTTTGGATTTTTGCTTGTGTAATATTTCTTGGTTTTAGTATGAAAAATGCAAGCATTAATACTAAAATTTTAAATTTCACTAGCAATGTAGTGGCTTTAGGGGTGTTTTTATACTCTTATGAAGTACTTTGGAAAGTTGGTATTTTAATGGGTATAGGCCAAGTCTTAGGTGCCTTTGTAGGCTCAAAACTAGTCTTAAAAACACAAGGAACTTTTATCAAAAAACTCTTTTTAACTATGGTTGCTTTAACTATAGCTAAGGTTGCTTATGATTATCTTGCTTAAATTCCTTGACTAATTTGCCACATAGGTAAAAATACACCCAAGGCTAAAACTAAAATCAAACTCGCCATAAAAATTGTCATCAAAGGCTCTAAAACGCTCAAAAGTCTTTGAGTGTAATTTTCTTTTTTATGTTCATAAAATAAAGCAAGCTCATAAGTACTCTCATCTAGTTTAGAACTTTTTAAAGCTAAATTTAACATTCTTATCGCAAAAGATTCAAAAAACTTTATTTTGAAAAAAGCTTGATCTAAATCAAGTCCTGATTCAAATGAGGTCTTTATAATAAACATTTTGTTTTTAAAAAATTGATTTTCTATACCTTCACAAGCAAGCTCAAAAGCTCTTTTTATATCCACCCCTGCTTTCAATAAATAAGAAAAAATCAAGAAAAAACAAAATTTATCTTGATAAAATATTATCTTTCCAAAAATGGGAGAATAAAAAAGAATTTTATGAAAAAACAAAGACTTTCTAAAAGAATAAGCAAGCATTATAAAAATTCCCATACCTAATAAAATAAATACATAAAAATGTTTAAAAAAATCTCCTAAAGCAAAAAGAATTTGAGTGATTTTTGGCAAATCTAGTTCAAGTTGCAAAAATAAAGTTTTAAATTCAGGCAAAACCAAAATCATCAGTACAAAAAAAGCTAAAATAATACATGTAAAAACAAAAAGTGGATAAGTTATAGACTTTTTAAACTGCTTAAAACTATGAAGGTTTTTCTCTTTTAGATTAATGATAATCTCAAAAGCCTTATATAAATCCTCCTTACCGTCACAAATTTTTAAGACAGCACATTCTCTAGAATTTAAAACACCTCTAAAAGCTTCATTATAAGAGTTTCCATTTTTGAGTTTATTATAAATCATACTAAATATTGTAGCTATATGCGCATCATGATTTGATCTTGCAAATTCTAAAATAGCCTCTTGTAAGCTTAATCCTGCTTTTAAAATCATACTTAAATCTTTAAGGATAAAAATAAGCTCTTCTTCTTTAATTTTATGTTTTGTTGCTCCAAGGTATTCTTCAACACTAATAATATTTTCAAATGATTTTTGTGCAAGATTTCTGGCTTCATATAGATTTTTAGCTTTAATTACGCATTGCTTTTGCTCTTGTTTTAAGATATAAGAAATAATAAATTTTTTCAAAAACCAATCTTTCTTAGCTCATCTACACTTGTTAAACCAAGCTTAACTTTTTCCAAAGCATCCATACCTAAAGTTAAAAAGCCTTTTTTTAAAGCATATGTTAAAATATTTTCATAATTTGCATTATTTTCTATCATACTTTTTAAATTATGGTCTAAAAATAAAAACTCAGCCACCATTAAACGCCCTTTATATCCACTATACATACACTTAGCACAACCCTTTGCTTTATAAAATTTTCCTTCAAAAACTTGATTTTGAAAATGAAATTTTTCATCGCTAAGTTCTTTACATTCACATAATTTTCTTACCAAACGTTGGGCTATGATCAAATTAAGCGCATAGGCTATTAAATATTCTTTTGCACCCATATGTTTCATTCTAAAAATAGCTTCTATAGCACCATTAGTATGCAAGGTGCTTAAAACTAAATGTCCACTTAAAGAAGCTTTTAAAACTATATCCAAACTCTCCTCGTCTCTGATTTCACCCACCATAATCACATCAGGATCTTGCCTTAAAACCGCTCTTAAAGCCTTGTGAAAATCAAAACCAGTTTTAGAATTTAACAAAATTTGCTGAGCATGTTTAAGTTTATATTCTATAGGATCTTCTAGAGTAATGATTTTTTTATTTTGATCAAGCTCGTTTAAAATAGCATGCATAAAAGTGCTTTTACCACTCCCCGTTGGCCCGCAAAATAAAATCAAACCATAAGGTGCGTTCATGTATTTTTTCAAATAGATTAAATTTTCTTCTTTAATAAAAAGTCTATCAAGTTTTAAAACATGCTCATCTTGTTTTAAAATCCTAACCACCACACTTTGCCCAAATAACAAAGGCATAATTGAAATTCTAAAGTCATACTTTTGCTCTAAGATTATCTTAGAAAAACTCCCATCTTGAGCTTGTCTTTGTTCGGCTACATTAAGCAAGGCAATGATTTTTATATGCATTAATAAAGCCTGATAAGAATCCACATCAAGACTATGGATATATTTTAATTCTCCATCTATTCTAAATCTTATCAAAACTTCATTTTCTAAAGGCTCCAAGTGAATATCACTTGCTCTTAAAAAACAAGCATAAGTTAAAATTAAATTCAAAAACTGCTCTAATAAAAACTCATCTTTATTTTCATCACTTTTTAAATTAAGCTCTAATTTATCAAGATAGTTTTGAAAGCAAATTAAAAATTTAATCCTTTCTAGTAAGAATTTAAATTGTGTAAAATCACAAAGAAAAATTTTAATAACCTTTAAGCGGTATAAATTTTGTATTTTTTCTAAAATACTCTCATCTAAAGGTTTTAAAGAAGCTATATGAATATTTTCATCATCTTCATAAAAACAAAAAATATTATATTGTTCTATTAAAGAAAAAGGCAGAACATGGAGATATTTTTCTATTTTAAGAGTTTGATTTAAGTCTAAAATTTCCAATTTATACTCTAAAGCCAATTCTTGCAAAGAAAGTTCATTTAAAGCTTTTATTGTTTTTGCGTCATTCAAAATAATTTCCTAAAAGTTTTTCATACTCTTCTTTAGCTCTTAAAGCATCTTCATGCTTTCCAAGTTTTAATTTAGCATTGATAAAAACTAGCCATGCTTCTTTTTCCAACAACTCAAATTCATTTGCCTCAATAGCCCAAAAAACAGCCTTTTGATAATCTTTTATTTGATAAAAATATTTAGCCAAATTTAAAGCATTTTCATAACTTGGGTGATTAATAAATTTTTCATAGAATACATTTTGCTCAAAACTTTCATTTTGAATATTCATTGCATTTAAAAAAGACAAACAAATTAAAAAATTAAAACATATCATCTTCATGCTCAAAACCTAATTCTTTCAAACTTAATACTTTTTTATCAGCTCTTATTAAACTTGGCTTGATGATAAAAACTATTTCACTAATATCTTCTAAATTTTGCTTTCCTTGAAATAAAGCACCAAAAAGTGGTATTTTAGATAAAGCACTTACTTCATTATGGTTACTAATCGTATTTTTACTAATCAATCCACCCAAAATTAAAGTTTGTCCATCATCAACTTCAACTACAGTAGAAAGCTTTTTTTGTATGGTATCTGGTGCTATATTTCTTGGTTTATTTTGTCTATGATTATCAACACTATATTTAAAATCACTCAAACTAGGATTAATCCTAAGCATGATTTTATGATCATCTGAAATTTCTGGCAAAATATTTAGCAAAATTCCTACAAAAATAGAATAATTATTATAAGTTTCACTAATAGTTGTACCATTTTCAGTACCCTTAGAGCTTTCTTTTACTTGATAATTAATCGTATCACCTATGGAAATAATAGCTTGCTGATTATTAAGTGCCATAAGTTTTGGATTAGAAAGTACAGTAGTTTTACCATTTTCTTGTAATAAATTTAAAATAGCCTTAGTTTCAACATTAGCTTTAAGATTAATATTTTTAACACCGCCTTTATTGATTATAAAATCATTATCATCTCCATTAAGTTTAAAAGCAAGCTCTTGCCAGTTAATCCCACTTGAATGACTTTTATTTAAATGTACTGCAACTATACTTACATCAATTAAAACTTGTTTTTTAAGTCTTTTATTTAAATCTTTTAAATATTTTTCAACCCTTGTAAGCTCATACAAAGTAGCATTTAAAGTGATAATCCCTGCATTAGTATTAATAATAGGTTTAGTTGTATTTTCATCTAATAAAGCTTGTATTTCTTCTGAAATTTTTTCCCAAAAATCAAATTTATCCGTGCTAATGACCAAATTATCTACTTCTTTAGCACTATCATAATCACCCTGTTTAGGTCTTGAATCCACTGAAGCTTTGGTAATACTTTGCCCTTCTCTAATAGAGCTTATATAATGCACTTTAAAAGTTTTAACTTGTCTTCCATAAATTTTTAAAATATTTTTTTCATACTCATAAACAAGATTATTTTCCATCAATAAAAGTTTAAAAATTTCTCTTAAAGACATTTTTCTTATGTGCAGATAGTTTTGAGTATGATTTAACTTTTCTCTAGCTAATGAATCTTTTATTATAATGCTAAAACCACATTCTCTACCAAGTTCATTTAAAATTTCAATCAAAGAAGTTTTATTTTCTACACTTATATCAAAAAAGCGTTGATGACACTGTGAAGCAAAAACATTTGTAAAAGTTAAGATGCTAATAAATAAAAATATTATTTTTTTCATACAATTTTAAAACCATGATTTTTTCTTCCTTTATCAATACAACTTGAGAATTTTTAATCTCAACAATCTTAAAACCTTCAATATCATCATTTAAAGCATACCATTTATCATTAATCTTAACTTTATTAGAAATGATAGCTTGCAAAGAAAAATCAGATTTTATATTTGTAGTCTTTTGAAAAAAAGGATCTTGAATCAAAGAAAAATCAATATTACTGCAATCTTGATTCAAAAATGGGTACTTAGCACCAAAAGCACTAAGCACCCATAAACTCACAAGTAAAAATCGAAGCAAATTTTAATTTTCATTACTAAAATCAGCACTTGCTAGACGTTTAAGTTGTCTATAACGGCGTTGTGCTTCTGTTTTATTTTTTTCAAATAATTCTTTTGCTTGCTCAGGATTTGATTTTTTCAAAGAATTATAACGCACTTCATTCATTAAAAAGCTTTCATATAAATCCCAATCAGGCTCTTTAGAAGAAATTGTTAAAGGATTTTTACCTTCTGCTTCTAAACGTGGATCATAAATATAAGTTGGCCAATATCCACATTTTGTGGCAAGTTCTGCTTGATTTCCTGAATTTCCAAGCCCACCTTTAATACCATGAGCTATACAAGGAGAATAAGCAATAATCAAAGAAGGTCCATCATAAGCTTCTGCTGCTATTATTGCTTTTAACAATTGCGCATAATTTGCATTAGAATTTACTTGAGCTACAAAAATATAACCATAAGTCATAGCAATTTGACCTAGATCTTTTTTCTGTACTGGCTTACCTGCTGCAGCAAATTGAGCTACTGAACCTGTTCTTGAAGATTTTGAGCTTTGACCTCCAGTATTAGAATACACTTCAGTGTCAAGCACTAAAATATTTACATTTTCACCACTTGCTAAAACATGATCAAGCCCGCCATAACCTATATCATAAGCCCAACCATCACCACCAAAAATCCAATGTGATTTTTTACTTAAATAGCTTTTCAGTTCTAAAATATCATTTACAGTTTTAATCTGTTTATTTTCTTCTAGCAATGGCACTAACTTATCTCTTAGCTCTAAAGAAGCTTTAGAATCTTCTTTATTTGCAATCCATTCTTTATATAATGCAGAAAGCGCATTAGGAACTTCTTGCATACTTTTATTCATGATTTGCTCAATTTTATGTCTTGTTGTTTCAGTTGCTATTTTCATACCAAGACCAAATTCAGCATTATCTTCAAATAAAGAATTACCCCAAGCTGGTCCATGACCATTTTTATTACTTTTTCTATATGGAGTTGAAGGAGCTGAACCACCATAAATAGAACTACAACCTGTCGCATTAGCAATAATCATTCTTTCACCAAACAATCTAGTGATTAAAGTGATATAAGGAGTTTCTCCACATCCTGGACATGCTCCATGGAATTCAAATAAAGGTTGAGCAAATTGAATACCTTTTGCATTTTCTCTATTTAAGATATTATCTTTATAGCTTACTTTTTTGAATAAATAATCTGCATTTTCTTGCTCACCATGATCAAGCTCTTCACCTAGTGGTACCATTACTAAAGATTTTTCTTTAGTAGGACACTCATGCACACAAAGCTCACAACCTGTACAATCAAGCGGTGAAACTTGAATTTTGAAATTTAATTTTTGCTCTTTTACGCCTTTTGCATTTAAACTATGTTCTTTTACACCTGCTGGAGCATTGTTTAATTCTTCTTCATCAATCAAGAAAGGTCTAATAACCGCATGCGGACACACTGAAGCACATTGATTACACTGAATACAATTAGTTTCTATCCATCTTGGCACCATAACGCCAACGCCTCTTTTTTCATACTCAGTAGTACCATGCTCAAAACTACCATCTTCATAGCCCAAAAATGCTGAAACTGGTAAATCATCACCCTTAGCCGCATTCATAGGTTTTGCAATTTTTTCAACAAACTCAGTACCTTTATAAGCTATAGTTTCTTCTTTTGCTTCATCAGCTAAATTTGCCCAAGAAGGATCAATATCAACTTTTACAAGTCCATCTGCACCTACATCAATAGCTTTATAATTCATCTCAACTATAGCATCACCTTTTTTGCTATATGATTTATAAGCTAATTCTTTCATATATTTTTGCGCATCTTCAAAAGGAATGATATTAGCAAGCTTGAAAAACGCTGATTGCATAATTGTATTTGTTCTACTACCTAGTCCTATTTCTCTAGCAAGTTTTGTAGCATTAATAATATAAAAATTAATTTCTTTTTGCGCTAAAACCCTTTTTACTGCATTTGGAATCTTCTTAATAGTCTCTTGCGCACTCCAAATACTATTTAAAAGGAAAGTTCCGCCTTTTCTAATGCCTGCTAAAACATCATAAATTTCTAAATACGCAGCCACTGAACACGCTACAAAATGCGGTGTAGAAACTAGATAAGTTGAAGTGATAGGTTTTTTAGAAAATCTTAAATGGCTTCTTGTATAACCACCTGATTTTTTAGAATCATAAGCAAAATAAGCTTGTGCATAAAAGTCTGTTTTATCCCCTATAATTTTAATAGAGTTTTTATTCGCCCCTACAGTACCATCAGCACCAAGTCCATAGAATAGGCACTCTATAGTACTCTCATCACCCAAAGAAATTTTTTCTCCCACAGGCAATGAAGTAAAGGTCACATCATCATTAATTCCTATGGTAAAACCATCTTTTGGATTTGCTTGATTTAAGTTTTCAAAAACCGCTAGAAGTTGAGCAGGATCAACATCTTTTGAAGAAAGTCCATATCTACCACCAACGATTAAAGGTGCTTTTTCTTTTCCATAATATGCGCTTTTCAAATCTAAATAAAGTGGCTCACCTAAACTACCTGGCTCTTTAGTTCTATCTAATACAGCAATTTTTTCAACACTTTGAGGCATTACATCAAATAAATATTTTAAACTAAATGGTCTATATAAATGAACTTTTAAAACCCCTACTTTTTCGCCTTTACTGTTTAGATGATCTACAACTTCTTTTAAAGCTTCAGTCACTGAACCCATTGCTACTACAATGCGTGTTGCATTTTTATCCCCATAATACACAAAAGGCTTATATTCTCTTCCTGTAATTTTTGAAATTTCTTGCATATATTCATTAACAATATCAGGAATAGCTTCATAATATTTATTTGCCAACTCTCTTGTTTGAAAATAAATATCATCATTTTGAGCTGTACCTCTTGTTTTTGGATTTTCTGGATTTAGACAGGAATTTCTAAACTCCATCAAAGCCTCACGGTCAAGTAAACGATCAAAATGCGCATAATCCATCACTTCGATTTTTTGAATTTCATGGCTCGTTCTAAAACCATCAAAAAAATGCATAAAAGGCACCCTACCTTTAATAGCTGCTAAGTGTGCAACACCTGCTAAATCCATACTTTCTTGCACAGAATGCGAACAAAGCATAGCAAAACCTGTTTGTCTTGCTGCATAAACATCTTGATGATCGCCAAAGATAGATAGTGCTTGAGAAGCCAAAGCTCTAGCTGCCACATGAATAACCCCAGGTAAAAGCTGACCTGCGATTTTATACATATTTGGTATTTTTAGCAAAAGTCCTTGAGAGGCAGTATAAGTAGTAGTTAAAGCGCCAGCTTGCAAAGAACCATGAACCGTCCCTGCCGCTCCTGCTTCACTTTGCATCTCTACAACTTTAACCGGTACTCCAAAAAGGTTTTTTTTACCTTGAGAAGCCCATATATCAGTATAATCTGCCATTGGTGAACTTGGGGTAATAGGATAAATTCCAGCAACTTCTGTAAATGCATAAGCTGCATAAGCTGCTGCTTCATTACCATCCATTGTTTTCATTATTTTACTCATCTAATTATCCTTATAATTAAAATAATTACTTAAAATCAATAGCTACTTTATCTTGAATTGTCTTAAACAATGATAAAAAATTTTTATTATTTATAAGTATGGAGTTTGAGTGTGAAATTATCGGATATTTTTTATATACTCTATTGCCTCATAAGTATTTTTAAAAAGTGGAATTTTAAATTTAGCTAAACTTTCCTTGCTTTCATAACCACTACTCACTGCTATGGGTTTAACGCCAGCATTACAAGCTGCTTGGATATCTAAATGAGTATCTCCAATCATAAATGCATTTTCTTTACCTTTAGATAATTTTTCTAAAGCTAATAAAATAGGCTCAGCATTTGGTTTTGGGTGAGTTACATCATCTCTACCTATAATAACTTTAAAGTATTTTCCTATCCCTAAATGATCTAGCAAAGGTTTGGAAAATTTAGAACTTTTAGTCGTTACAACAGCTAAATCAGCAAACAAACTAGCCTCATATACACTTTCTTTTGCCAAAGAGAGCAAAGAAGTTTGCTCTATATAGATTTTTTGATATACGCTTCTATAAGCATTAATATACTCACTTGTTTTTTCTTTTGGCACTCCAAGTTTTTCAAAAGCTACATCTAAAGGAAAGCCTATTAAAGCTTTAATGGCCTCATGATCTCTTAAAGGCTCGCCAAAAGCTTTAAAAGCAGCATCAAATCCATCTAAAATGGCACTTGTAGAGTCTATCAAAGTGCCATCTAAGTCAAACAAAATTGTCTTTTTTAACAAAGTTTATTCTTTAATGAAAAATTTTGCTTCCACGCGTCTATTTTGCGCACGGCCTTCTTTAGTATCATTGCTTACTTTTGGCTTATCAAAACCATAGCCTTTAGTTGCAATTTTTTCTTTAGCTACGCCTGATTTTTCAAGTTCTTTCGCAACTGCCTTAGCACGCTCTAATGATAATTTTTGATTATAAGCTTTAGTTCCTGTACTATCTGTGTGACCTTCTAAAATGGTATAATATTGTGGATTTTCTTCTAAAACCTTACCTACTTCTTGGATTTTTTGTGCAAACTCAGGGTTTATAGTGATTTGATCAAAACCAAAATGCCCTTCAAGCGCTATTGTTTTTTCACAACCTATATGATCAAGCAAAGCACCCTTTCTTGGCTCTGGACATGATTTATCAATTTGTTTTGTTTGCGGTTTTTCTTCGATTTGTTTAGTTGCAGTTTGAGGAGTTTTTGGAGCTTTATTACCAAAATAAAAACTCAAACCAACACTAGAAATCAAATTATGTTCACCATTATTGAATTTAATTTGATCTCTTGCTTCAAGTCTTAAAGCCAAATCTTCTCCAAGTGCAAATTTAAAACCTGCACCATATTGAGCAAACATACCACTTTTATTTTCATAAGCTCCATGACTTAAATACTCATAACCTGTTCCCAATAAACCATATAAATATACATGATTAGCTAGATCAATTCCCTTAATAGCATTTACATAAAATCTTGAAACACTAGTATCTGTATGTGTATTATCATTTGGATTATTATATTTTGCATTGTCATAATACTCTAAGCCAAGTTCAGCCTGATCTAGCCATAAACCATCATAATGATAACCAAATCTCAATCCCACTCCACCATAATTTTTAAGATCTAAATTTCCTTCTGGAGTTGTGTAATTAAAGGTTGGAGTGATTTCTATTTTGCTAGTATCAAAAGCAAACAAAGCACTAACTAAACTAACCAATCCTATGATTTTTTTCATCGTCTATCCTTAAAAATGAAAATAAATGGGGTATTATATAAAATGAAGATTAAAATAAAATAAGCCCCTTTTGGGTAAGGGGCTTAAATTTACTACAAAAAGGAGGTTTCCCTGATCGGACTTTGAAATTATAAAAGTTTATTATAAATAAAAAATCCTATAATTTTAAACAAAACTAAAATATATGAAAAAATATGTTTTTTTTAAAAAATGAAAGAAAAAATGGATCCAAAAATGGATCCAAAAAAGATTAACGTTTAGAGAATTGCGGGCTTCTTCTTGCTTTTCTGCGACCGTATTTTTTACGCTCAACAGTTCTACTATCTCTAGTAAGAAGTCCTTTTGGTTTTAATAATGCTCTAAAATCTGCATCCATAGCAGCTAAAGCTCTTGAAATACCATGTCTTAAAGCTTCAGCTTGAGCGCTATATCCACCGCCTAAAGTTGTTGCTTTAATATCCATAGAAGTTTCTTGTTTAGTTACTAATAAAGGCTGAACTACTTTTAATTTTATAGCTTCATGTCCGCCAAGCCAAGTGTTTAAATCCATACCATTAACGATGATTTTACCACTACCAGATTTTACCCAAACTTTAGCTACAGCGGTTTTTCTTTTACCTGTTGCGTATGTTGTTGCCATGATTATTTTCCTTTATTAGCAATTTGAGCAGTATGAGGGTGTTCGCTACCTGCATAAATTTTTAATTTTTTTAGCATAGCTCTACCTAGATTTGTTTTAGGTAGCATACCACGAACTGCTAATTTATATAATTTAACTGGATTTTTTTCTAATAAATCACCAAATTTTTCACTTTTTACACTTCCAAAATACCCTGAATGTCTGTGGTATAGTTTATCTTCTGCTTTATTTGCACCTGTAAAAACTGCTTTAGAAGCATTGATAATGATTACATAATCCCCACAATCAACATTTGGAGTATAGCAAGGTTTATTTTTACCTCTTAAAATAGTCGCTACTTCTGTTAAAAGACGACCAAAACGCTTTCCTTCAGCGTCTAAAACGATCCATTCACGTTTTACTTCGTTTGGCTTTGTTATCTTTGTCATCATCTTACCTTTGCCAAAAATTTTTTTAAAAATGAGATTATAATTATTTTAGCTTAATTAATACTTAATTTAAGAATATTTAAAGCTTAATAATACTAATTATTCATTTATTGATTTTTATAATAAACCAATTATATAATTTAACTTATAATTTTATAATTTAATTTTCTGTATATAAGGTTTCATAACAATTTCAAATTTTTTCATATTTTCTATCATAAAGTCTATCATCTCATTCCAATTTGCTTCATCATAGCTATCGTATTCTTTTTCAAATTTAATCCTACAAGCTCTTTTTTCATCAAGCCTTTCCCATATTAAATTTTCAAAAGTATTGTTTATTTCTTTTTCGTTTTCTTTAAGCTTATCAAATATAATTTTATTTTTATCCTTATCTTTACTATCTATATAAAGCTCTATTCTTACGCAATCTTTATTAAAAACAAAATCATATTGACAAAAACTAAAACCGCTTCCAGCACCTATCCAATTATATTTTGATGGGCCTATATTTGAAAACAATTCAAAATTTTCTTCTTTGATTTTATTTAATAATTTATTCCAAAAATTTAATCTTATAATGTGTCTTTGTTTTTCAGAGTTGTTGATTAAATTTTGTTCTTGTTCTTTTTTTGCCATTTTGATTATATAATCTTGTGCTTCTTTTATAGGTATAATTTGTTCTATATTTAAAAAACATTCTTGATTAAATTCATAAGGCGTAACCTTAAAACATTGTATATACAAACCTTGATTTATAAGCCATAAAACTGCTGAAGTTACTTCTTTTCTAAAATTTGCTGCTACTAAAATAATGCGTTGTTGTTGATTTTCTATTTTTACATCATCATAATTTTCTACACCAAAAAAATCACATAATTTTTCTTTATAATTTTCATCTTTTATATACTCTATATAAATTCTTTCTATGTCACTTTTAGAAAAAGTAGAACAATAAGAAGCGTATTTAACAGCTTGCCAAGTAACATCTCTTCCGCTATCATCTAATTTATTTTCTATAATGACTAAATTTCCTTCTTTATCCAAAGCTAATAAATCAAATCTTTCTTTTGTGCCATCAAAATCATCAAATTCTTTTTGTATAATAAGTAAATCCTCACCTAAACAACTAGGATTTTTAGCTATCCATTCTTGCAAATGTTTCCTTTCTGTAAATTCTAATTCTTTAAAAGTCTTTTCAACTAATTTTGTTATGGAATTTTCTAATTTATTTATTTTATACATTTTACATCCTCATGAAAATTTTGCAATACATTCTATTTAATAATTGAGATTATGTGTTTTTCTAAACCTCCACTATCTCCACTTTATCTTTTAAAACATACACCAAAAAAGCCTTAGTAGAAGTCTTGGCTAAGATTTTTCCTATGGCTTCTTTATAAAGTAAAACTTGCTTTTTATGCTCGTTTAAATTTAAGCCTGTTTTATAGTCTATAATGATAGCTTCATTATCATCAAATGCAAGCATATCAAGCTGTTTTTGCTCGCCTTTATAAGTGATGATTTGCTCTTTTAGTAGCTTTTTACCTGCTAAAAGAGTATTAAAGCTCTCATCTTTTAAAAGCATAGTAAGTCTTTTAAAAAGCTCATTAAAACCTTCATCATCTAAGTAAAAACGATATTTTTTATACACCATTTGCTTACAAAATTCGAAATTACTTTTAGTGTTAAAATCAAAATATTGCAAAAACTCATGCAAAGCCAAGCCAAAATGTATTTGCATGCTTGAAAGATGAGTTTTTACTTTAACTTCTTGTAAATTTACCTTTTGAAATTCTTCAAAGCTCTCTATTTGTTCTAAATTTTCTAAAGGCTCATTTGTTTTGACAAGCTGTTCTTCTAAAATACCTATTTGCTTTTCTTCATAATCTTTAAAATATCCTTTAAAACCCTTATAATTTTCATCATTTTTTATAACAAAAAGAGAATTTTTAGCTCTAGTAAGTGCTACATATAAACAATTTATCTCATCTTCTGTTTGGAGTTTTTTTCTTTTGTCTAAAAAGGCATTATAGCTATCATCTTCAAGGTATTCTCTAACACTATGTCTGTATTTTATTTCCCAACCTTGCTCTAAATCATACTCAAACATTAAAGTATCGGTATCTGGAGCTTTTTTACTAAGTCTATCAAGCACGATTAAATTTTCAAATTCAAGCCCCTTAGACTTATGCACAGTCATAATGCTAACTCCATCATTTTGTGCTTGTAAAGAACTTAATTTACAAGGGCTAAATAAAAAATCAAAAAAATTATCAAAAGTACTTGCATGCTCTAAATAGGCGATAAGATTAACATCGCTTAGATCAAGCTTTAAATAATCAATCAAGTATTTTAAAATTTCACCTACACTGCGGTTTAGATCAAGCTCAAGATAGCTAAGCTCTTTTTTTAAAATATCATTTACAAAATACAAACTAAACTCATCTTTAAGCACACAAGCCTTTGCATACTCAAAAAGCACTCTTACGCTAATACAATCTAACAAAGGAACATTACTTTGCGTATAAGCTTTAACGCCATTTTCTTCAAGAAATTCTTGGATCAAAGTTGCGTCTTTATTGACCCATACTAAAATGCAAATATCATCAAGCCTAATGCCTTTTTCTAAAAGTCTATGGATGATTTTTAAAGCTTCCTTAGCACTTGCTTCATAAACAGAGCCATCTTTACTAGGAATGTGATTTTGCAAAATTTCTACATACCCGCCTTCTTTAACGCTTTTTTGCAAAGTAAAGCCAGGATTTAAAAAGCTATCAAAGAATTTATCTTTAAAGGTGTCATTGACATAATCAACAATGATCTTTTTACTACGATAATTAGTATCTAAATGCTCTAGTTTGATTTGTGGAAAGTCTTTTAAAAGCTTATCAAAAAGTTCTTTTTTACCCCCTCTAAAGCCATATATGCTTTGCTTTTTATCGCCTACGTAAAAAAAACTTCTGTTTTTTTTCACACCCTCACCTGAAACAAGTTCGGCGATAATAGGCTTTAAAATTTGATATTGCAAGACATTAGTATCTTGAAATTCATCGATTAATAAATGAGAAATATAACCATCAAGTCTAAAATAAATCAAATCTTTGTTAGTTTCATCACTAATTAATTCATAAGTTTTTAAGGCTATATCTGAAAAAGTTAATGCATTTTGCTCGGTATTGTTTTCATTTCTTGCTTCTTTAAAATGCGCCAAAAGCTTTGCAAGCATACTTATGCGGTAATTTTCCATTTGATTAAAATATTCTTTTGCATTTTGTATAAGTTCTGCTCTTTTTTGTAAAAATTCAATATCAATGACTTTGGTAAAATAATCTTTTTTTAAATTACTAATAATAGGCTTAGCGAAAAAATCTTCCATTCTTTCAAAATTAAAATTTGAAAGATAATTTTTATTTGTGCTTAAATTTTTTGCATAAGTTATAAACTCATCAATATTTTTTTCTAAAGCAGCCTTGCTTGGAAGATAGGCTTTTGGATTTGGCTTAACATCGCAATGCTTGATATATAAATTTTCAAGGTTTTTTAAAAAATCACTTTTGCTTTTTGTTTGAATAATGTAATAAGCTAGGCTTTTTAGCTCTTCTTCGTTTAATTTAGCAATGAAATTTTTATAACTATCTTGACTTTCTATGATCTCAAAATCACTCATAAAACCTAAATTTAAAGCAAAAGAACGAATAATTTGTGAAAAAAAACTATCAAAGGTATAGATATTGAGCTTAGATCTTAAAAATTCGTTTTTACGCTTTTGTCTTATAGTTACAAGCTCTTCCTTGCTTTTACCTAGCATTCTCATAAGCTCATTGCATTCTGCTTTATTTTCTCCATTTTCAAGCACATCAAATTCTAAAAAAGTTTTAAAAATCCTTTCTTTCATCTCGCTTGTGGTTTTATTAGTAAAAGTAAGAGCTAAAATTTCATTAATCTTAGCTCCCATTAACACCAAGGCTACAAAACGCACGCTTAATGCAAAGGTTTTTCCACTTCCTGCACTAGCTTCTAAGGCCAAAAAAGGCTCAAAATTACAACTCAAAGCTTAAACTCCTTTTTATAAAGCATGGTATAAGGACTATAGGTATTATCATTTTTTTGATTAGTAAATTCTTTTTCTAAAGGATCTTTTGCAAGCTCATTAAGCATGTCTT
Organism: Campylobacter sp. CNRCH_2015_0338h; assembly: GCF_025772785.1. NCBI lineage: Bacteria > Pseudomonadati > Campylobacterota > Epsilonproteobacteria > Campylobacterales > Campylobacteraceae > Campylobacter > Campylobacter sp. CNRCH_2015_0338h. The sequence goes on along the minus strand of NZ_JAKMST010000001.1, from coordinate 205,240 downwards.
TAAGCTCTTGCACCTTTTCACTTTCAGTATTTTCATAAACGATTTTCATATTTTTTAAATCATAAAAACAAGCATTTATATTTTCTAAAGGGTATACACCCTCTAATAAGAACTTATAAAAAGCAAGCTGGTAAGTTTTTTCATCTATTTTCCCAGTTTTATAATCTATGACTAATTTTTCATTTTCATTTTCATCTAATCTATCTAAACGTCCAAAAATAGTAATTTTAACTCCATTTTCAGCGATAAAATCTTTTTTTTGTGAAAATTCACAATCTCTTACCATAAAACCTTGTTTAAAATGCTCGTTTTCAAGCACTTGAAATTCTTTAAACATTGCTTGTATTAAAGCTAAATTTAAAGCATCGATTTTGTAATCTTTCAAATTTTTTACAATATCCATAAATTTTTCATAGTCAAAATATTTTGCTTTTTTGTTTTGTTTATAGTATTTTTCTAAAGCTTTATGAATAAAACTTCCTAGCTCATTCGCCCTAAGAGTATCTTCTAATTCTTTTGGTTCTTTTAATCCTAAGACATATTTATAATAATAATCTAAGCCATAATTTATCAAAAGGTGAAATCTCGTAAAAGTAAGCTCTTTACTAAAATAATCATGCTTAGCCATTATATGTGTAATTGGCTCAAGGTTAAAATCACACTTGTATGCTTGAAAGTATTTAATATAGGCATTGTCACTGTATCTTTTATCTTCTATGAGTGAAAAATCAAGCTCACTTAAAAATCTTGACTTGATTTTTTCTTCATTTTCTACATAAGAAATTCCTACTAATTTTGCCTTGGCTATTAGGGTGTAATAATAATGTCTTTGTAAATTTTCTCTTTGAGCATGAGTAATAAGTCCTGCTTTTTTTCGAATTTCATTATTTAAAAATAACTCACTTGAAACTCTTTTAGGGATAAACTCATCATTAAAATCAACTATAATCACCCCATCAAAGCTGAGCCCCCTGCTTTCTAAAAGCCCCATTACAGTAACTTCACCACCGCCAACACTGCTTAGTTTTTTATTGTCAATTTGCATGAAAAATAACTCTAAAATTTGCTTAAAACTTAAAGTATGTGTTTTTATAAGTTCTTTAATGAATGCAAGCTCTTGATAGATATAATCTTGCAATTCTTGATTGTTAATATCTTCTAGCAAATTATGGATGAAGTTTTCAAAAAAATCAAAAGAGATATTTTCATCAAAAAGCTTTCTAAACTCTATAAAATCAATACCAGAAGGATAAAAATACAAATTACATAGGTGCTTGTTTAACTTTTGCCTATCAAAAAAATCTTCACTAAGCTCATACTCAAACTCATCATCTTTAGCACTTTCATATAAAGTCTTTAATCTATGATAAAAAAGCGTATGTTTGATACTTTCCCCATTGGCATAGTTTAATACATTGTTTTTATCATAAAGTCTTAAAATATCCACAAAGTTCTCATCAGGGGTAATCACTACAATATCTTTTGCGCTAATACCAGCTTTTAAAAAGCTGTTAATTTTTTCAAAAATAAAAGCAGCTTGTAAAGACCGTAAATTAAAACTTTTATAAGTGATTTTATTTTCTTGCACAAAAGGACACTCTTGTAATATTTGTGCTTGATTTACATCATATAAATACACATGATTTTCCTTAAGAGAAAGCCCTTGTAAAAAGCTAAGAGAACTTAAAAAATCTTTATTAAATTTAGTACAATTAAATTGCACTTTAAGAGGAAGTATTTCCTTAACTTTTAACAAAAGCTCTACTTCAAAAGCATTCAAAAAACCTTGAAAATCAAAAATAATCTCATCATAATTTTTTAAAAAATCATTATTAATTTCATAATCTAACGCTAAAGAAATATCATCATATAAATTTTGTTCATGTAATAGGGTAAGATAATTTTTAAAAAGCTCTTCTAAAATTTGTAAATGTTCATCATACTGAGCATAAGCGTCATAATTTTTTAAAGCGCTAATATCCTTTTTCTCCAAGCTAAGTTCTTTAAAAAAACTAAATAAATAAGCATTGTTTTTTAAAAATGCAAAAAAATTACTCGGTATTTTCAAACTTTGTTCTAAATTTTTAGTTTGTTCGCAAGCCTTTTTCATCAAAAGCAAACACTCATAATAAGTTGCTTGAAAATGTGGAGAAAAAACTAATTTTTGCATAAATTCAGCTATACTCATAGCCGGATCTACTAAAGTGTCTATTTGTAGTTTTTTCTCATAATATTTTCTTAAAGCTCTTAGTGAGCTAAAAACAAAAAGCTTCATTATTTAGTCTGTAAAAAGAATTTAAAAAATCCTACGCTATTTTCATCTTGAGTGATTTTTAAAAGTATTTGCCAAACACCTTTTTCTTTGATATTAAAATAAAACACCAAATCACTTCCTTCTAACCTTGCTTGTAAATTTTCATCATTTACATTTGTATGTGGGCGTGAAAGTAAAGTTTGAATTTGAAGTTTATTTAAGTCATAATCTTTTAAATTTTCAATTGCAATCCTAAGTTCATTTTGCCCTTCATTGATATAATAAACTTGATTTTTCTTATGCACAAAGCTTTCTTTATCTTTAATGCTTAATTTAAAATTTTCATCAAAAGTCTTTTGTCTGTTTTGAATTTCATTATAATTTAACTCTACATTTTGATAAGAATCAAAATAAAAATTATCTTCATACACAGGGGCTTTGCTTGCAATAAAAATCGTTACAATACAAGCTATAACAATAAGCCCTAAAGAAATCAAAATGCCATAAGGCCAAAATGTTTTCTGATTTTGCATTTATCTTCTCCTTTTGATTTTTCTTTGCACTAACATCAAAATCGCAACACATAAAAAGCCATAAATTAAAATTCTCATGATATTTAAAGTATCACGATTTGAATTTCCATAAAAAGGTTTTATATTAAAATGATTTGCCACTTGATCAGCAATATCTGCATAACCATTTAAAATAGCAGCATTGTAAATGTCTTTTTGTTTAGGATTTGCAAGTATAGGCAAAATCGTTCCTTTTTCAGGGTAAGGACTCAAAACACCTTCTTTATCAAAAAAAGCTAAAGCATCATCACTTGCAAGTATATCTACCTTATGTGAAGCTTTAGAAAATACAAGTAAAATATATGGTTTACTTAAATTAGCTTCATAGCTCTTTAAACTTTCAAAATCTTTTTTATCACTTAATGCCAAAGCGATATTTACTCCGGTTAACTCACGAATTTGCTTAGAGCTTGAAGTAATATTTTGCTCTATTGCAGTATTTAAGATATTGTCATTTAATAGTATTTCAGCATGTAAGAAATTAGCAAAGCAAATAAAAACGGCGGTTAAAAAACCGCCTTTAAATATATTTTTCATCCTATAAAAAGGTGATTTACAGTTAAAACTGACCAAGCAGTAACTCCTGCTGCTACAACTAAGCCAGCTATGATTAAGTATTCAAGAACTTTTGCCATAATCATTCCTTTATGATGATATGTTCTTCTCTTTTAGAGTCAAACATTTTAATTTGCTCTGCATTTTCTATTTTATAAGGTTTTTGCATAACATCCTGCTGTGTTTTAAGACCCCAAACAGTAAGTCCAGCTAGAATCGATAGCAATAAAACAGTTGCTATTAACATTCCACTAACACCCGAAAGTGAAAATACACATCTATTTGAATTTTCCATTATTCACCCCTTGAAAGAGAAATTGCATATTCGCTAACTGCTTCTTTTTGAAGCTCATTTAATAAACCATTATTAAAATGAGGCATTACACCTATGCTACCTGCTTTACCACGATTTAAAACATCTACTACAAACTCAGCACTACCATATTTTGTAAGATCTGGAGCAACCAATTGTCCATCAATCGTTCCTTTTCCACCTTCACCATGACACACCGTACAAGTTGCAAAAAGTTCTTTTCCTTTTGCTACAAGTTGAGGATTTTCAGTTTTTTTAATTGCTGAAATTTCAGAAGCAACATAGGCAGCAATTGCAGGGATATCAGCCTCATCTATGCCATTATCAGCTGCACTTAACATTTCACCCATAGGATAATTCATACCCTTAGAACCTTTAGTAATTACCTCTATAAGTCCTTCTTCTGAACCCCAAATGTTTAGATTTTGTGCTTTTCCATTAATACCATCACCTGTAATACCATGACAAGAAGAACATTGAACCAAGAAAATATTCTTACCCATTTCTTGTTTATCTTGTGCACTTAAATTTGCAAATTTTTGTGCAAATTTTTCATTATGTGCTTGTACTTCTTTATTATACTCACCAATTTGAGAATAACTATTTAAAGGATATCCCCAAAGAAAATACCATATACACCATACTATAGCTAAGAAAAACACTACAGCCCAACCAAGTGGTATAGGATTTTTAAACTCACCTATACCATCCCAACTATGCTCGCTTAGTTCACCTTGGCTCTTTTCTTCTTTCATACTTTTAAACAATTTTCCTACCACAACAAGCGTAATTAGTATGATAAGAATTGCTCCGATAAAAGATAATAAATTAACATTATCTTGTAAATTCAACCATTGCATTAAGCACTCCTTTTATTTTGCTCTAAAACACGATCGCTGATTTCATCATGCAATGCCAAATCAGCGTATTTTTCATAGTTTCTTCTACCTGTTTTTTCAGATCTATACAAATGAAACCAATAAGAATACAAAACTACCACTAAAAATACTACAAGAGCAAAAAAACCATAAGCTTGTAGCTCTCTTATTAGTTCTAAATCCATAGTTTTTCCTATTTTAAGCTGTTAAGATACGCAATCAAAGCTACAATCTCTCTAATTTCACCTCTAGCAAACGCATCTTTAACATCTTGGTTTTTCATTTGATCTACTATAGCTTGAGCTTCTGCTTTAACTTCTGCTTGAGCTTCTTCCCAAGTACCTAGTTTTGTACCATTTTCAGTATCATAAGGCACATTGAAAACTTTTTTTACAGTTAGTGCTTCTGCATAAGCTGTTTCTATATTTGCATTATTGCTAAACATATGTTTATAAGCTGGCATAATAGAACCAGGGACAACTGAAACTGGATCCCACATGTGATTTTCATGCCAATCTGTTGTTCTAAAATTACCTATACGCAATAAATCAGGTCCTGTTCTTTTTGAACCCCATAAAAATGGTCTATCATAAGCATATTCGCCACTAACTGAGTACATACCATAACGATCTGTTTCTGATTTAAAAGGACGAATAAGTTGTGAATGACATGCATTACAACTTTCTTTAATATAAGCATGACGTCCTGCAAGTTGTAAAACTGTATAAGGCTTTTTACCTTCAATTGGTCTTGCATTCTGAGCAAAATCAGGTAAAACTTCTACAATACCTGCATATGCAATCACTATAAATACTGCCACAGCAAAAAAGAATGGATTTTTTTCTAACCAACTAAACATATTTTTCCTCCTTATGCTGCCATAGGTGAAGCACTTTTTGGCTCTTTATCAAGCACTCTACCCACTGAAATTGATTTATAAATATTATAAACAAACATGAAAAATCCTACTAAGTATAACAAGCCACCCACAGCTCTAATCCAATAATAAGGAACAATAGCTTCAACAGTATCAATGAAAGTATAAAGTAAGTTACCATACTCATCAGTAGCTCTCCACATCATACCTTGAGTAATACCTGCTATCCACATAGAACTAAAGTACAATACTATACCTGTAGTTTGAATCCAAAATTGAGCTTCCATTAATGATTTGCTATATAGTTCTCTTTTAAACATTCTAGGCACCATGTGATAAAGTGCAGCCATAGTCATAAAGCCAACCCAACCTAAAGTACCATCATGAACATGTCCTGGAATCCAATCTGTAAAGTGTGCTAATGCATTAACTGATTTAATAGAAAGAATAGGACCTTCTAAAGTTGAGAACATATAGAAAGTTGAAGCTAAAATCATAAATTTAATCAACGGACTTTCTCTTAATTGACTCCACTCACCTTTCATAGTAAGTAAAATATTAATTGCTGAACCCCAAGAAGGTAAAATAAGTACAATTGAAAAAACTGAACCCATAGTTTGCATCCAATCAGGCACAGTAGAATAAATCAAGTGGTGTCCACCTGCCCATAGATAAACAAACATTAAGCCCCAAAACGCAAATAAAGATAACTTATATGAGAAAATTGGCTGACCACTTTCTTTTGGTAAGAAATAATAAATTTGAGCAATAATACCAACAGTAAATACAAATGCAACAGCATTGTGTCCATACCACCATTGAACTAACGCATCATTAGTTCCTGCATACATAGAAACACTATGCCACCAATCGCCCATTCCACTTACAAAATAAGTTGGAACTGCCATATTATTAAACAAATAAAGCATTGCTATACCTAAGAAGGTAGCTATATAATACCAAAGTGAAACATATAAAGTTTTTTCACGGCGAATTCCAATAAGTCCAAAAATACTTACACCCCATAAAACCCAAACTAAAACTACCAATATATCAAGTGGCCATTCAAGCTCTGCGTATTCTTTTGAAGTACTAATACCTGCAAACAAGGTAATAACAGCTATAATCATAGTGATCATATAAAGCCAAAAATGTAGTTTGCCAACAAACATTAAAAAGCTTGATTCTGCCATACTAACTTTTAGTACACGCTGACCAATATAATACCAAGTAGCCCAAATTCCTGAGAGCATAAAACCAAAAATTACACCTGAAGTGTGCAATGGTCTAAGTCTTGAAAAAGTGCCATACTCACCAGCTAAATAGTTTAAATCCGGATAAGCCATTTGAAAGGCAATAAGCGTTCCAATAGCCATACCAATAACACCAAACAATAAGGTAGCAAACATAAAATATTTAGCAACCGTATAGTCATAGTTTAATGCATTTCCTGGGTGCATTTCCTCTCCTTAAGTTTTTTTCTGCAATATGCAATCGCTATATTATATGATAATTATCATCTTTTTTAGCTTAAAATCACAATGATTAATCATCTATTAAGAATTACAAGTAAATAATAAATTTTATCGAGTTAAAGAAAAACCTATATAAGAAAAATACAAGCCATAAAAAAATATTAAAATATAAGAAATCAAACTAGCTGTTTTTTGGAATTTTTCACTCAGTGTTTTAGAAAAATAAGCAAAAAATACCAAAGCAGGCAGTGTTGAAAGTCCAAAAACAAGCATAATTAACGCTGATAAGTATACATTCTGTACACTCATTCCAAAAGCTATATAAAAATACACCAAGCCACAAGGTACAAAACCATTTAAAAAGCCTAAAAAAATAGTACTTTTTAAAGACTTATTTTGAATTAATCTTGAAATGTTTTTTTTAATGACACAGTCAAAAATTAAAGAGCTTTCAAAAAAAGCTAACAATTTTCCTTTAAAAATTAAAGCAAAAGCTAAAACCACCATAAAAATCCCGATAGTAAAAAGCATTATACCTTTTGCAAATTCGCTAAAAGAAAATAAATTTCCAAAAAATCCAAAAAATACGCCCAAACAAACATAGGCAAAAATTCTAGATAAATGATAAGAGAAAATCAAAAGAGAAAAAGGGAGTTTGATCTGCTTTGAAAGCTGAGTATAAGCTAAAATAAAACCTCCGCACATTCCATAACAATGTCCAAAGCTAGAAAGAAAAGCTATACTCGCTAAAGCAATAAAATCTAAATTCACAAAAGCTCTAAAAATTCTTTAAAGATGTATTTGCTCTCATGTGGTCCTGAGGAGCTTTCTGGGTGATGTTGCACTGAAATGATAGGATAATTTTTGTATTTTACACCCTCTACATTATCACCAAATAAATTTCTATGAGTAATTGTTGCAACCTCTGCTATTTCTTCAGGAACATTATAGTTGTGATTTTGTGCTGTAATTTCTACTGTATTATTTGTAAGATTAATTACTGGATGATTTGCTCCATGTTGACCAAATTTCATCTTATAAGTTTCATAACCAAATGCATTACTTAAAAGCTGGTGCCCTAAACAAATACCTAGCATAGGAATTTTTGCTTCTGCTAATTTTTTAATCTCTGCAATTTCATCTTTTAAAATTTTTGGCTCACCTGGTCCATTGGATAAAAATACCCCATGAATTGCACCTTTTTGGTATAAATCAATCAAATCTTTTGCCTTGGTATTATAAGGAAAAATCTCTACTTCAAGTCCTACACTCACAAGTTCATTTAAAATATTTTCTTTTACACCATAATCAATCACAGCTACTTTTTTACCATTTGCTTTTACATTCTCATAAGTTTTGTTGCTATGATTCCAAGCACCTTTACTATGCTTATAAGAGCTTTTAGTGCTAACTTGTGCTACATAATTTACCTCATCGATTTTAGCACTAGAAAGAAGCATTTTCTTAAGCTCTTCTTTGTCTTTAATTTCAGTAGATATTATAGCTCTTAAATTTCCTTGATCTCTAATCATTTTAACCAAAAATCTAGTATCAATTTCGCAAAGTCCTATTTTGCCATGGTTTTTCAAATAAGCACTCAAAGAATCATTGGCTCTAAAATTAGAATAATCTTCATTTAATTCCCTTATAATCATACCGCTAGCAAAAACTTCTTTGCTTTCATTATCTTCATCATTAACGCCAACTATACCAATTTCTGGCATTGAAAAAACCACAAATTGACCCGCATATGAAGGATCAGAAATAATCTCTTGATAGCCCGTTAAAGAAGTATTAAAAACAAGCTCACCAAAAAAAGTTCCACTTTCTCCAAAAGCCTTTGCACTTAAAAAAACATCATTTTCTATATAAATATATGCTTTCATAAAAGTCCCTTTTTTCTAAGCTCTTCTTGGTAAAGCTTTTCAAACACCAATTCATATTCTTCAGAACCTGGGATAAGCTTTCTTTTATAATTTGAAATTTTTTCATAAACCAAATCTTCTAAATTTTCATACTCTTTTAAATAAGACATAATACTTGAGAAAATGAGATTTTTCACACGATTTTCTGATACATTATAGTTTATCAAATCCTCTTCTACTAAATTTTCTAAAATTTTATGAGAAAGGTTATTGTATCTATCTTCACTATCAAGCATAAATTTAAACTCATTTGCTAATTTTTTCTTAATCATCCAAAACATACTTTTTCTATCTATTTGCATAAACTCGATTTCATCTTCCTGGCTTTCTAAAAGCTCTTTTGCTTTTTCATCAAGCTTACGCTCGTTTAAAACATCTATTTCTATAATCTCTTTTGCTATTTTTAAAAGTTTTTGACTATCATCTTTAATTTTAACAAAAGAAGAATGCATTAAATCAAGTATTATTTTATTTGCTATATAAGGTATGTGAGCTGGTTTGATACGCATTTATTCACCTTTTTATTTTTATTGAAATAATACTAAAAAAAAGGTAAAAACTGCTTAAAACTTACTGCGAACTTGCATTTTGATCTAAATTTTTTAAAAGTAATGTTAAATCTGAAGCTTTCTTAGGTTCCATTTTTGCCATAATGGATGAAATTTTTCTAGGATCAAGCGAAAGTAGAATTTTTGAAGCTTCATCAGGTTCCATTTCGCTTAATATACCTGCAACAGCCACATCTTTCATTTTTGCATAGATTTCTGTAATACGCCCCATAGTTTTATCATTAATCGCTTGGAGATTTTCTCTAGTTGCTTTCAATATACGTTCATTTTGTTCTTTTAAGCTTTTGATTTGTTCTAAACTTGCATTAATATCAGCTTCTTTTTGTACCAAAGCTTGCATTTTTTCTTTTTGTAAAGCTTCAAAAGAAGCTCTATAAGCCTCTAAACTTTGTCTTGCTTCATCATATTCTCTAATTTGTTCTTGCATTTGTTCTTTTCTTGCTTCAAAATATTGCTCACAATTTTGTTGCGCATTTACAAAATTTAAAAAAATTAATAAAAATATTATTTTTTTCATTATTTATCCTTATTAAAATGCCTTGTTATAGCAAGTTCGTCTATAAATTTTTCTTCTTCTTTTTGTAAGGCTTTTTGAATCTTTTTTAATTCTTCATTTTCTAAAACTTTGATTTTTTCAAATTCCAAATGAGCTTTTTTATATAAATGCTGATGATGCGCTAATTCTTTTTTGGTTAAATCCAATTTTTGTTTAACCCTTTGCTTGCCTTCTCTTGCAATTTCTTGCAATTTTAAAGACGATCTTAACAAAGCTATCGAGCCCTTATCGGCTAAAGTTAAACTTTCGCAAGTTTTTGAGGCTTCTTTAAGTTCTTCTTCACACTGCAAAAGCTTTTGTCTTGTTTTGGTTAAATTTGCTTCTGCTTTATCAAGCTGTTGTTTTCTAAGCTTAATCACAGAAGAATATTTGCTTTTCATAAAATGATAGTATCTTCTCTTTCAGGACTTGTGGAGATATAACCTACTCTAACGCCACTTAATTCTTCCAAACGCTTAATGTATTTTTTAGCATTTTCAGGTAATAAATCATAATCTCTAATCCCTGCAACTTTATCCCAACCTTCCATTACTTCATAAATAGGTTTAGCATTTTCTAAATCACAAGGTACATAGTCTATTTCTTGTCCCTTATATTCATAAGCTTTACAAATTTTAACACTTTCAAAACCATCTAACACATCAAGTTTCATCAATGATAAAGTATCTAAACCATTTAATCTTGCAGTATATCTTACCGCAACCGCATCAAACCAACCGCATCTTCTTTTTCTACCTGTACTTACACCAATTTCTTTACCAATAAGTCCTATTTTTTCACCATCTTCACCTAAATCTTCACTTGGAAAAGCTCCATTTCCCACTCTTGTTGTATAAGCTTTTACTATACCTATAACTTTTCCAATTTCTTTTGGATTTAATCCCAAACCACTTAAAGCTCCAGCCGAAATAGTCGTTGAACTAGTTACATAAGGATAAGTTCCATGATCAATATCAAGCATTGACCCTTGTGCACCTTCTAATAACACTTTTTTATCCTCATCCAAAGCTTTCCAAAGCATTCTTGTGGTATCTGTAATATATGGCGCTAGCACTTCTTTAAAGCGTTTTAAATCTTTTAAAATTTCATCATAACTAGGCATTGCAATACCTAAAACATCAAAATAAGTTTTTTTAAGTTCAAAATCTTTCATTAAATTTTCACAAAGTTTTTCAGGCTCTAGCAATTCCCCTACTCTATGTCCATTACGACTTATTTTATCTTCATAGCTTGGCCCTATGCCTTTGCCTGTTGTTCCTATAGCTTTATCGCCTTTAAGTCTTTCTCTTGCTTGATCAATCAAAGCATGGTGATTTAAATTTAAATGAGCTCTATCACTTATAAATAATCTTCCTTCTAAATTTTCAAATTGAGCCATTTCGCTAATTAATACATCGGGATTAACTACAACTCCATTTCCTATAACATTAATACATTGCTTATTCAAAACACCTGATGGCATTAAATGTAAAGCATATCTTATACCATCAACCCATATAGTGTGACCTGCATTATGTCCGCCTGCACTCCTGCAAACATAATCATAATTTTCACATAGTTTATCAACTATCTTACCTTTACCCTCATCACCCCATTGGATACCAACGATAATATCTGCTTTACTCATGAAAACTCCATTTTGACTTAAATTTGGCGAGAAGGTGAGAGAATCGAACTCCCCAAAAAGTAGTCAACTACCCTTTCATCTGATTTGAAGTCAGTGGCCATCACCAGATAAGCTAACCTTCCAAAAAGATATTATATCTTAATATTTTTAATTAAAACAAAAACCAAATACGTAAAATTGAAACTATTTTTAATAATATTTTATTTTGTATAAATTTATTAGCTATAATACTAACTTTATTAGTGTCAAGTTTTGACAATCACAATTTTTGGATACGACAATGCATTCTTTCAAACAATCTTTTTTTATAAATTTTTGGGATAATTCCAAAGGCATGATTATGCTTGGAATTTTAAGTGCTATTTATTTTGGAATTTTTGGTAGTGTTTGGGCAGTCACTGGCGAAATGACGCGCTGGGGCGGAGAGTTTTTAGAATTTTTTGGCATAGACTTAAGCTCTTATTCTTATTATCAAAAGCAAAATTTAAGTGGCAGTCCCTTAACAAGAATTGATGGTATTATGCTTATAGGTATGTTTATAGGGTGTTTAAGTGCTGCATTTTTAGCAAATAAATTCAAATGGCGCTTACCTGCTAGCAAAATTCGAATTTTTCAAGCTATTATAGGTGGAATTTTATCCGGTTTTGGTGCAAGACTTGCCTTTGGTTGCAATTTGGCAAATTTTTTTACAGGTTTACCTTATTTTTCTTTGCATACTTGGGTTTTTACCTTATTTATGATTTTAGGGATTTATTTAGCTGTTAAAGTTTGTAATCTAGCACCTTTTAAACCAAAAGCTAAATTACAACGTGTATGCAAAGAAAACCAATCATTAAAAACACAAAATAAAACTGCAAAGATATATTTTTATATAGGACTTGGTGTATTTATAATTTTTATAACTTATGTTATATTTATACTACAAAGACAACCTTTAAATATTAAAAATAAAGAAAGTATTCTTCCTTTAGCGTTAATATTTGGCTTTGTTTTTGGTTTTATCATATCTAGAGCTCAAATTTGCTTTACTTCTTGCTTTAGAGATTTATTTTTATTTGGTAGGGATAATGCCATAAAGGGTGCTTTAATAGGTATGATTATAGCTTGTTTAATAGCTTTTGCTTTTATCTTACAAGGGCACACTAGCAAAATAATAGAAATATCACCAAATATTGCTTTAGGTGCTTTTTTATTTGGCTTTGGGATAGTTTTTGCCGGAGGATGCGAGTGTGGCTGGATGTATCGAGCTTGTGAAGGACAAAGTCATTTTATTATAGTGGGTATTGCAAATATTATTGGCACTATGATATTAGCTTTAAGTTATGATTATTTTCCAAATTTCTTAACAGATGGAGTAAAGATTCATCTTTTAAATGAATTTGGTTATTTTAATGGTTTAGTAATCAATTTAATTTTATTTGCAATTTTATTTTTATTTATATTAAAGTTTAAAAAATCATTCTTTTTCAAACAAAATAAAAAAGGAAAAATATGATTATTCATCATAGTTTAAATTTAGAAGGTGAGGCTTGTCCATACCCTGCTATAGCTACTATTGAAGCCTTAAAAGAACTAAAATCAGGTGAAGTCTTAGAAATTTTATGTGATTGTCCGCAAAGTATCAATTCTATACCTCAAGATGCTAAAAATCGTGGTTTTGAAATTCTAGAAATAAATCAAGATGGTCCAACGCTTAGATTTTTAATTCAAAAGCCTTAAAGGCTTTTGAATATATATTAAAGATGTTTTAACATTGTTTCATAAGCTGCTTTAGTTCCTGGGCGCACTTTTGTAACCAAGCTCACTAAAACAATCACAATAGATGCAGCTAAAAATCCTGGAATGATTTCATAAATAGGAAAATTAAGCCACTCAGCCAAGAAATTTTTATATGCTACAACTACAACTGCACCTGTAATCATACCTGCAATAGCAGCATATCTAGTCATTTTTGACCAAAATAATGAAAAGAGCATTACAGAACCAAAACTTGCTCCAAACCCTGCCCAAGCATAAGCTACTATGCTTAATACGCTTGAGTTTTTATCAGTAGAAATAACAAAAGCTATCACGGCCACTGCTAAAACACCAAATCTACCTAAAGTCATTACCATTTTATTAGACGCTTCTTTATTGAAAATTCTTTTATAAAAATCTTCTGCTATAGTCGAACTTGAAACAAGCAATTGTGAACTTGCTGTACTCATAATAGCTGCCAAAATAGCGCTTAATAAAATACCTGCTATCCAAGGATTAAAAAGTAATTGTGACATTACGATAAAAATCTTTTCAGGATCTTGTAAACTAAGTTCAAATTTACTCACATAAGCTATACCTAAAACACCTATCAAACAAGCACCAATTAAAGATATAACCATCCAAGAAATTCCTACAAAAGTAGCAGTTGGGATGTCTTTAGTTGAGCGTATAGACATAAAACGCACCAAAATATGCGGCTGACCAAAATATCCAAGCCCCCAAGAAAGCGCTGAAACTATGCCTAAAAAGCTTAATCCTTCTCCCATAGAAAAAGTATTTGGCTTAATTTCTTTGACTATATTAACAGCTTCACTAAAGCCACCCAAATGATAAATCATCACTATAGGCACGATAATCAAGGCACTCATCATTAATAAACCTTGAATCAAATCCGTCCAACAAACTGCCTTATATCCACCCAAAAATGTATAAGCAACTATAATAACAGTTCCTGTAGTTAAAGCATAATCATATTGAATTCCAAAAGTTGCTTCAAAAAGTTTTGCTCCACCTACAAGTCCTGAAGAAACATAAAAAGTAAAGAAAATTAAAATAACAATAGCGCAAACCACTCTTAATATATGCTTATCATCATCAAATCTTGTTTCAAAATAATCTGGAATTGTAATAGAATTTGCAATCACGCTAGTATAAATTCTAAGTCTTTTTGCTATAAAGGCCCAGTTTAAAAACGCTCCTATACTAAGACCTATTGCAATATAACTTTCAGCTAAACCACTTACATATAAAGCTCCTGGCAAACCCATTAAAAGCCATCCACTCATATCAGAAGCTCCAGCACTAAGTGCTGAAACTACCGGCCCCATAGAACGACCACCTAAAAAATAGTCCTCTGAATTTTTATTTTGTTTATAAAAATAAAATCCGATAAAAAGCATTAATGCTGAATATGCGACAAACATTATCGCAATTTGAGTATTAATTTGAACAACCTCCATTTTATCTCCTTTTTATATTATTTTAAAGCACGAATGCCTAGATTTCCATAACGATGGAAAGATATACTTAAAGCTTTTTCATTGTGATATAAAAGCAACTCAAAACGTCCATTCATTAAAGGCTTAGCATTAGCGATGATTTTTGCGCCACCTGCTGCCTTTATGAAAATTTCATCATTAACATCTAATGGAGCAAAATAACGAATTCTTTCATAATCAGCTATTTTGCTAATGAAATTTTCTTTACTTTCTTTAAGGAATAAAGTTTTTGAACTAATTTTTTGATTAATCTTTTGCACAAGATCTATTTTTTCATGTTCATCATAACTTAAAATAAGATCAATATTTAGCACACTAGCTGCTAAAATAACTCCTAAAATATCTTTTAAGCTATCATCTTTATGCACTCTATAGGCGATATTTTTAACCTTTGTATAAGAGAAAAGATTATCCTCACCTCTTATATTGACATAATCTTTCGCACTTGCAAATTCATGTTTTGCATGATAAGCATAGCTTCTTGCCATAGCTTTAATGACTTCAAAATCGGCTTTATCTTTTTCATTTAAATCCAAGCTTAAAGCATTTAAATTTGATACTAATTCATTGTCTAAAACATTTTGATCAGCTTGACTTTGCTCTATGTCTAAAAATTGGGTAATGTAATTATAAATTCCAACTTTTCTACCAAAACCAATGGCTGATTTTTTAATACCACCAAAAGGTTGTCTTAGAACTATAGCTCCTGTTGTTGGTTTATTAATATAAATATTTCCTGCCTCTATGTGAGTATGGAAGTATTCCCATTCTCTCTCATCTAAACTTTCAAATCCTGCTGTAAGTCCATAACCTGTAGAATTTACTATATCAATAGCTTCTTTTAAATCTTTTGCTTTCATTACAGTTAAAATTGGTGCAAAAAGCTCATTCATATGCGTAAAATCACCTTTTTTAGTACCATATTTAATCCCTGGAGTTAGAAGATAAGGATTATCATCTATAAATTTAGGTTTTAAAGCCCAACTTTCATACGGAGCTAATTCATCTAAAGCTTTTTGTAATTTCACATCTGGTTTATCTGCTAAAGCTCCAAGTTTATTTTTAAACACAAATGGATTTCCAACCGCCATAGAACTAGCAGCATCTACCAAAGTCTTTTTGAACTCTTCATCATTATAAACTTCTTCTTCTAAAACTAGTAAAGAAGTAGCAGAGCATTTTTGACCTGAATTTGAAAAAGCTGAATGAATGATATTTTTAATCGCACTATCACGATCAGCAAATTTAGAAACAATAGTTGCATTTTTACCGCCTGTTTCGGCACTTAAAAGTAAGGTTGGATTAGCTTTGAGCATTGCATAAGCAGTTTCTTCTCCACCAGTTAATACTGAAAATTTCACACTTTGATCAACAAGTAAATATTTTGATATATCACTACCTTTAGCAGGTAAGAAAATCAAAGCATCCTTAGGAATTCCTGCATCCCAAAAGCATTTACAAAGCATATAACCTGTTAACATCGATAAAGATGATGGTTTATATATCACTTTATTTCCTGCGGCCAAAGGTGCTGCTATGGTTCCTACTGAAATACCTACTGGGAAATTCCATGGTGCAATCACCACGCCTATGCCTTTTGCTTTAAAAGTAGTATTTGGATTTTGCTCTTTTAGTTTTTCCAAAGAATGTGGGTAAAATTCTAAAAAGTCTATAGCCTCACTAACTTCAGGATCAATTTCTAAGAAAGTTTTTCCTACTTCTAAGGCTGCTATACCTATTAAATCTCCTCTACGCTCTCTAACAAGTTGAGCAGTTTTTGCTAAAATTTTATAAATTTCATCATGACTTAAATCACTAAAATTTGAGCTCTTAGCTACATCTAAAGCGTATTTGATCTCTGCTTGGCCTGCTAAGTGTGCTTTACCTATAGTGCGATTTTTGATTTTATCTTTAACTTCTACTACTTGTAAATTTTCGTTTTTAATTTCTTCTTTTGCAACCGGATAGACATCATAATTTTCTAAATTTTCATACTTAGCTCTTATACCCTTAGCCCATTCTCTATTTGCTTTTAAGATAAAGTCTGTGTCAGGTTCGTTTTTAAATTCTTTACTCTCATAAGAACTAATAGCCTTTGTTTCATTATTTCTATCTTGAGTTCTATGAGTAGAATTATCCAAACTAGCAACACCTTCTAAAGATTTTAGAAATAATTCTTTTTGTATTTGCCAATTTTTATCATTAATTTTAAGATTGAAAAAATATCTCATGAAATTATCTTCACTAGTATTTTCATCAAGTCTTCTTACTAAGTATGCAATAGCATTGTTAAAATGTGCTTCATCACAAACTGGTGCATAAAGTATAAGATCATGCATTTTAGAAAGCTCATAAGAGCATTGTAAACTCATACCCTCAAGCATTTCAAAAGTAAAAGATGATAAAGCTCCAGCTTGTGAAATTCTAGTATAAGCATAAGCAATTTCAAATAAATTATGACTTGCAATACCTATATTAATATATTTATGATTATCTCCCTCTAAGACAAAATCAAGCATTTTTTTATAGTTACTATCGGTGTCAATTTTTTTATAAAAAGTAGGTAAAGCCCAACCTCTTTGTGAGGCTATAGTTTCTTCACTTTCCATATTCGCTCCTTTAACAAAGCGAATTTTTATAGGCTTCATACCTTTTAAAACTCTTTCTTTAGAAAAAGCAAAAAGTTTTTTCAAATACTCATAAGAATCAGGCAAATAAGCTTGTAAAACAATACCTGCTTTAATATCGTATTTTGCAACACTTTCCATAAAAGCTTCAACGGTTAATTCTAAATCTCTAAATTCTTCCATGTCAAGATTGATAAATTTAGACACACCTTGCTTTTTTTCTTCCTCTAAAGCAAGAGCATATAATTTATCCAATCTTTTTACCACCTCATCTTTAGAGTATTCAAAATCAATGATATTGATTTGGGAAAAAATGGTAGTAATTTTAATAGAAATATAAGTAATATAGCTTGTTTTTAATGCTTCTTCGTATTTTTTCATCCTATAAGCACTCTCAGCCTCACCCAAAACCTCTTCACCAATTAAATTTACATTTAAAGTGATTTTATCTTCATCTTTTCTTTTACGCATATGAGGTTCTAAAACACTAGGATTTGCATCTAAAACCATAGCTTTAGTATCTTCTCTTAAATGCTTAATGAAAAATGGCACACTAAGAGTTGGTGCAAATTTTCCAAAATTTAAAAATGAAAAAAGTAAAAATTTTTCAAAAGCACTAAAAAAATCAGCTATACCATATTTGTTTAAAGTATGTTCTATAAGCTCAAAACTCGCGCTTTTATCTTTACATCTAAAAGAGCGATCTAAAAGCTCAATTAACATTACTTTATTTTTAGGATTATTTAAAAGTTTTTGCATTTTGGCATGAAATTCTTTTTCGCTTTGAGAGATATTACTTTCTATCTTTCTTTGTAATTCTTCAGCTAATTGCAAAGCTTTTTGTATCATTTTTTCCTCCACTTTAATAGTTAATATGTATTTATGATACAAAAATTGCAACGAAAATCAACATATATTTATTTGTAATTTATTTTTTTATGTAAAAAAGTAACAAATATAAACATATATTTTTGATTGTAAATAAAATATTAGCGCAATAATAAATAATTATGAGTATTTCTTACACATCTAGCAATAATCTTTGCTTCAATATTATGATCCTTTAAGATTTTTAAAGCATCAATTGCTTCATTTTCACTCATACTAGCTAAAAGTCCACCTGAAGTTTGAGGATCAAAATACACTATATCCTCATCTTTTTCATTTAAATTTTCAACCCAAATTTTTAGACTATCTTTATTTTTATAAGCTCCGGCTGGAATAATCCCTATATTAGCCATTGATAAAACTCCATCCATTAAAGGAATTTCATTTTTATATACTTCTATCATAAGCTCTTTATTTAACATTTCTTTTAAATGTCCCAAAAGACCAAAACCGGTAACATCACTTAAAGCACTAAGACTTTTAAACCTCTTTAAAATACGACTTGCATAAAGATTTAAAAAACTCATTTGTTCTACTGCTTTTAAAATCTTTGCTTTTTCTAGCAAACCAGCCTTGATAGCAGTACTAATAATACCACTACCTATAGGCTTGGTAAGTAAAATCACATCACCATCTTTTGCGCTATTATTAGCTATAAATTTCTTAGGATGAACTACACCTGTTACACTAAGACCAAAAATAAATTCATCATTTTCTATAGTATGCCCACCTACTAGCACAGCACCAGCTTCTTCAACCTTAACTCTAGCACCTTCTAACACTTCAAGTAAAATTTCATTATTAAAATGACAAGTATCAAAGCCTACAATATTTAAAGCATTAATCACCTCAGCACCCATAGCAAATACATCACTTAAGGCATTTGCAGCAGCTATAGCGCCAAAATGATACGCGCTATCAACCACAGGTGTGATAAAATCAAGAGTTTGCACTAAAGCTAAATCTTCATTTAGCTTATAAACACTTGCATCTTCATTATTATCAATACCACTTAAAATGTTTTCATGCGGTTTTAAAATGCCAAGAATTTTGTCAAGACCCACCGAGTCTAATTTGGCAGCTCAACCCGCAGCTTTTACATATTGGGTTAGTTTTTGATCTTTATATATCATAAAGAGATAATCTTTGCCTTTCCAAAAAGTTCATTTAAAATTTCATAAGCATTACCTATTTTACCTATTTTAAGCTCTTTGCTTTTGCCAAAAAATTCCAAACATGCCCCACAACTATAAATTTCAACTCCTAAATTTTCAAGTTCCTTCATAGCTTCAAATGCCATATGAGAGCAATCAGTATTCATCAAAACACTATCATTAACACAAAGGATTTTTGCAGGTTTATTTGGTAAATCTTTTAAAGTTTTTAAAAAGCCTAGCATTAGATTTTTTCCAAGTTCTCCCTCGCCTACCCTATCGCTTTTTAAAAATAACACATTGTATTCTTGTAATTTTTTTTCTTGAGTTTGAGCTATATTGTCATCTTTTACAATGCTAATAATACTCTCATCATCTAAATCTTTAACATTAAATTCCAAATTTAAAGATTTTAAAAATCTCATTACATTTTCTTTAGAAGCTTGAGAATTTAAAAGAATTTCTAAATTTTCATTTTCTTGTAACTCTTCTAAAGCTTTTTTTGTTTCTATCACAGGACGTGGACAAGCTAAATCTCTACAATCAATTTTCATCTTTTACCTTTTTTATTTAATGATATATTGTTATAACTTGTATTCAAATTAAGTTTTATCTTTTTCTTGATTTTTCTTGAAAAATAATTCTTTAAAGCGTTTATTGGTGTATTCTTCTACATCTTGTTGTAAAATTTTAAAATTTTGAATTAACTCATAAGCTCTTGGAGTAAGTTTGCTACCTGACTCACTTCCTCTTCCTTTTTTAGCAATAAGTAATTCTTCTTTCATATTTTTTTCTAAATCTTGTATATAAAGCCATGCTTTTTTATAATTAATCCCTAGTTGTTTAGCTGCTTGAGAAATACTTCCACATTCTCCTACTAATTCTAAAATATCTGTTTTACCTTTACCAAAAAGCAATTCTCCATCAGAATTTTCTACCCAAATTTTACTTTTTACATGAAATTTTTTACCTTTTTTTTCTTCAAAACAACCAAGTTCACAGTATTTAACATCAATCTTATAAGTTTTAAGTGTAGCTCTCATATCAGCCATGTTAAAGTCTTTAGCACATTCTAAAGCATCTTTGCATGATATGCGACGCTTAGAATCTAATTTTGTTTCTAATTTTTCCAAAATTTCACTTTTTGCTATATTTTTATTTAACTTGCCAAATTGACCTAGCTCACAATCTGAAATTTTTACGCCTAATTCTTTTATAATGGCTTGAAAATCTTCTTTAGAGTATTGTTTTAAAAGTTCTAGTGCTTTTTTACAAGTAAGTTTATTATTTTCATCAAGATTTTTTTGAATTTGTAAAATTAGCTCTTCCATGAATTAACCTTGGATTATAAGTAGTAAAAAAGGGTGCTTGTAAACACCCTTTGAGTTATTTTGCATCAAGTCCTAAGTTTTGACCCTTGAGTAAAACTCTTTTTCTATACATTGCACTAACTTCAGCTGCATCACCAACCAAAAGTGCATTTGTAGAACAAACCGCAGCGCACATAGGTACTTTACCTTCTGCAATACGATTTTGTCCATAAAGCTCTCTTTCTTCATGAGAGTTAGTAGGCTCAGGACCACCTGCACACATAGTACATTTGTCCATTTCACCCTTAATGCCAAAAGCACCGTCTCTTGGAAATTGTGGAGCACCAAAAGGACATGCATAAAGACAATACCCACAACCTATACAAGTTTTTTTATCATGTAAAACAATACCATCAGCTCTAATATAAAAGCATTTTACAGGACAAACTTGCTCACATGGAGCGTCTGTGCAGTGTTGGCAAGCAAGAGTTGTTGAAAACTCTTTGCCTTCTATACCTTCATTTAGAGTGATTACTTTTCTTCTATTAATTCCCACTGGTACTTCATGCGCACTTGAACAAGCTACTTGACAAGCAAAGCAAGAAATACAGCGATTATTATCTACATAAAATTTCATTCTAGCCATAACTTACCCCTTAAGCCTTTTCAAGTCTGCAAAGTCCTGCATTAAACTCAGAAATTTGCGTATTTATATCAAAACCATAGTTAGTAACCGTGTTAGAACTTTCCCCTATAGTATAAGGTTTAGTACCTTCAGGATAATTGTAACTTAAATCCACTCCTTGCATAATACCTGCAAAATTATAAGGCAAGCAAATTCTATCTGGTGTAACTGAATGATTATGTACACATTTTACTTTAATCTTAGTACCTTGTGGCGAGTGAATCCACATCATATCACCATCATTTATACCATATTTTAAAGCAAGTTCAGGGTGTACATTAGCAAACATCTCAGGTGTGATTGCAGCAAGATATTTACTAGTTCTCTCAAGCATACCCGCGCCACTTAAATTTACTAAGCGCATACTTGAAATAATAGTTGGAAACTCTTTACTCCAATCTGTTTTTTGTTGCTCGCTAATAAATTTACTTTCAACCCTAAAGTTTTTCTCTTGATCACCCCAAGTAGGATATTTTTTAACCAAATCCCAGCGAGGCGAGTGAATAGGCTCTCTATGTAGTGGAATAGGATCAGCAAATTCCCAAACTTTCATTCTCGCTCTTGCATTACCTAAACAACAAGCACTTTTTTCCCTACATTTTTCTAAGATTATACCTGAAATATCTGTGCTCCAGCTAGCGCCCATTAATTCTTTTTCTTTATCGCTTAGTTTAATATTAAACACTTTTTCGATATTTTCTTTAGTGATTTGCGGGTAGCCACCTTTAACTTTACATCCTTTTGGAGTAAAGGCTTCATCTGCTAATTGAGAATGCCCATCATGCTCTAAACCAAAGCGATTTCTAAAGCCCATACCACCTTCTTCATAAGGAATATCCGTGTTCCACATGATAGAAGTACCTGGGTGTTGTTTATCCCAACAAGGCCAAGGTAAGCCATAATATTCACCTTTAACTTCACCACCAATACCTCTTTGAGTATCAGGATCAAAATGTTCCCAATTTTGTTGGTGTTTTCTTAGACGTTCAGCTGAAATACCTCTTAAGCCTATACTTAAAAGACCATTACTCATTTCTCTTGTGGCATCATCAGGCCATATGAAATTATCATCACTATCATCTCTTGTTTGTACAAGTTTATGATCTTTTAATTCCATTTTCATACCACGAGTGTATTCTTTATAAAAACCAAATTTTTTAGCAAAAGCAAACATAATCTCTTGATCTTCTTTACTTTCATAAATTGGTTTTACTACTTGAGAACGCCATTGCATAGCACGGTTAGTCGCTGTTACATAACCTTCTGTTTCAAATTGAGTACAAGCTGGGATGATATAAATACCATCTGGACGATCTGCTAAAACCGCTACTTCATTTACAAAAGGCTCAGCAATTACGATCATATCAAGTTTTTTAAGTGCTTCTTGAATTTTTACCGTATGTGCCATAGAAGTAATACCTGTTCCTTGCACCCAAAGTACACGGATAGGTGAGTTAGAATAAGTTTTCTCTTCATGTAAAACGCCTTGCCACCATTTTGCTAGCGAAAAGCCTTTTTCATGCATCCATTCTTTAGAATAAAATCTTGAATTTAAATACTCTCTTTCGACATTCCATACATTAGAAAAATGATTCCAAGCATTATCATCAAGTCCATAATAAGCTGGTAAAGTATCAGCCAAACAACCCATATCAGTAGCACCTTGAACATTATCATGTCCTCTGATGATGTTTGTTCCTGCGCCTGGTTTACCTATATTACCAAGAACAAGTTGTAAGATAGCTAGAATTCTTGTGTTAGAGCTACCTACTGAGTGTTGAGTAATACCTAAAGCCCAAAATAGCGTAGCAGGTTTGATTGTAGCTAGCATTCTTGTGATTTTTTCAAGTTGAGCAGCTGGAACGCCTGTTACATCTTCTACAACTTCAGGAGTCCATTTAGCAGCTTCTGCTTTTATTTCTTCAACCCCATAAGTTCTAGTTTTGATTAATTCTTTATCTTCCCAACCGTTTTTGAAGATCAAATGAAGCATACCATAAACTAAAGCTATATCTGTACCTGGACGAATTCTTACGTATTCATCAGCATGTACTGCAGTTTTTGTAAATACAGGATCTACAACTACTAATTTAGCATTATTACGATCTTTTGCTTGCAATAAGTGTTTAAATCCAATAGGATTAGCCACAGCAGTATTTGCACCAAAAATAATCATCATTTTTGAATGTTTAGTCACATCACCAAAATGATTTGTCATAGCGCCATAACCCCATGTATTCGCCACACCGGCGACTGTTGCGCTGTGTCAAATTCTAGCAACGTGGTCTATATTGTTAGTACCCCAAAATGCTGCAAATTTTCTAAAATAATAAGCTTGTTGGTTATTAAATTTAGCCGAACCTAAGAACATAACGCTATCAGGTCCATTTTCTTTACGGATTTCAAGCATTTTATCACCAATTTCATTGATAGCTTGCTCCCAAGTTAAACGTACCCATTTGCCATTTTCTTTTTTCATAGGATATTTAATACGCTGTTTTGATTTAGTAAGATCGATTTGATCTATCCCTTTACAGCAGTGTGATCCTTGAGAAATAGGATGTTCTATAGCGTTTTCTTGACGCACCCAAACTCCATCTTGCACTTCTGCTTTAATTCCGCAGCCTGCACTACAGATACTACAGATTGTTCTAACAATCTTAGAATCTGGATAAGGATTTGCTACTTCTTGTTCACTTGCAGCTCTAATAGCTTTGTTTTCACTACCAAAAGCCGCACTTCCAAGACCAGCAATACCAGCAAGCTTAAGAAAATTTCTTCTTGCTAATGCCATCTTCTTCCTTTCTTAATTAGTAAGCTATTTTGTAGTATTTTTCCCAATGCATAGTTTTTTTATAAAGCACTTCTTTTTTAGTACTTTTTCCTAAAACTACGGTATTTTGCTCTTGGTAATCATCTTTAGCTAAAGCATTAACGCTCGCTCCAGCTACTACCCCTAAAGCACCAATTTTCAAAGATTTTTTTAAAAAATCCCTTCTTTGATTGGCCTCCATGTTCTCTCCTTTGAAATAAAAGTAAAGAATAACTATAAATACTTAATTTTAAAGTATTTACACACTTAAACATTATAACTTTTGCATATTTTCACTTAAGATTTTATTTAATTTCTATTTTCATAAAAAGATGATTTTGATAATATGTATTTTGGTAACAAAATACATATTTATTTTTATAATTTGCTAAGTTCTTCTATATTTGTTTTACTAAATTTAGTAGGAAGTCTTGGTTCATAAGGAAGTCTTTGTAAAGCTTCATCTGCTATACTTTTACCTTCTTTTTTTATAGGTGCTTGTACTTCTAAATAAGCTCTTTCGTTTGTAAAAAAGACTTTCATAATATTGGCAATAGCAATGTAAAAATTTGAGTTTTTATGGATTTGTAATTTTTCTATAAACTCATCTATTACAGGGTTTATCACAAAGCGAAATAATTGCTGTGCAACTTTTAAATCATGCTCAATAATACTTGCCATAAAAGCAAACAAAAAGCCAAATTCATCTTCACTTTGTCTGCAATCTTCTTTTTTTCTAAATTTGGTTTTTCTAATGATTTCACAAGCTTGAAGTTTCATTTTACCATCATCTCTACCCTCATCATAAAAAGAAGCACTAATAGGCACATTCACATAAGAAAAATCAAAAAATACCCCATTTTGTTCTTCTTTAAAACTTACAAAATCGCATGCGCTAAGTTTTTCAAAATCAGATTTTAAACTATCATCTAAAGGACTTTGAGCTAAAACTAAAACTTGCTCGTGCCAAATTTTAAATTCATTTTCATCGATAAAATTAAAAGCTTTTGAAAAAAATTCATAAAAATATTTACGCGAAAGATCAATATCTTGTATCATTAATTTTCCTTGTTATTTTTATTTGATTATAACAAGGAAAATTTAAAAAAATCAAGTGAGATTTTAAAATTTTGTTTTAGAATCGTAAGTAAATGATGGATTGATTTGTTTTTTATCGCTTAATTCTTTATACCAATAAGAATGTAAAATATAAACTTCCTCTTCTTCTTTATAACCACTAATCATAGAATGGATACTTCCTTTAATAGCAAATACAGCCATATAAATATGAATAGCAAAAAATACCGCGCATAAAATACCCAAAATATTATGGATGATAGCTGAAGCTCTTAAAATATCTATATGAGAAATTCCAAAAATAGATTGTAAAGAAGTAGAATTAAAATCAAGGAAAAACATAAACGCACCGGTGATTATCATCAAAAATCCACCAAAAACAGCTATATAATACCAAGATTTTTGACCAAAATTAAACTTGCCAGCAGGCACAGGTTTTTTCTCTTTACTTAAATATCCACCAACCATCATCATCCATCTTAAATCATAACTTGCAGGAAGCATTCTTTTAATCCAACATAAAAGCATAGGAATGATAGAAATGATAAATAAAATAGTAGCAATGCCATGTAAGTTTTTACACATTCTTACAAAAAATCCACCACCAAAATATGATCCAAAAATCATAATAAGACCGGTTGGCACAAGGATAATCCAAGAAATTGCCGCTACAAAATGAAACAATCTTTCAAATACTGAAAAGGCATAAATTTTCTTACCATCATGAGAAAATTTCTTTGGACCTATGACCATATAATGCAATGCAAAAGCTGAAATTACCACTATAAGTATAATCAAAACAGCACTTGCAATATATTCACCTTGTAGTTTAGTCCACAAAGCACCAAAATTTTGATAACTTTCTATATTCATCACTCTTTGCACATCCCAAATTTGAGTATTTTTAACTTCAAAATTTTCTTGAGCAAATAGAAAGTTAAAACAAGCTAAAAGAGCTAGTATAACCCTATGCATAAATTACTCCTAAACATTACACGCTAGAAAAAGCTTAGCGTTGTAGTTTTGTTAATTTTCAGTTTCCATTTTTATTTTAAAAAAAGTTTTATTTAAAAAACATAAATTTGCAAAAAACTACAAAAAAACTCAATTTTTAGTTTCTTTTTGAATAATTTTCATAACCAAATTCTCTTACCATAGATAAATTTTCCTTCTTATCCAAGAACATTAAATTTGGAAGCCTTACTCCATTAAAAGTGGTGTTTTTAACTATGGAATAATGGATTTGATCTAAAAATACTATTTTTTGCCCTATTTTTAACTCTTGATTAAAAGCATACTCACCCATGATATCCCCTGCTAAGCAAGTATTACCACCAAGTAAATAAGCAAATTCATTTTCTTTTAACTCGCTATATTTTTCCCCATCACGGCTTGACAAAATTCTAGCATTTAAAACCTCGCTTGTATAAGGCATGATAATAGTATCTGGCATATGAGCTTCACTTGAAGTATCTAAAATAGCTATTTTTTTCTCATTTTCTACTATATCTATCACACTTGCAACTAAAGTCCCACACTGCCAACCCACAGCCTCACCTGGCTCAAGATACACTTGCACCCCGTATTTATCGCTAAATTTTTTACAAAGATCAATTAATTTTTGCACATCATAGCCTTCTTTTGTGATATGATGACCCCCACCAAAATTAACCCATTTCATATTTTTAATAAATTTTGAAAATTTAGCCTCAAAAGCTTTTAATATAAGCTCTAAAGAATGCGCACTTTCTTCACACAAAGCATGAAAATGAAGCCCACTTATAGCACTTAAATCTTCATTTTCAAAATCAATCGCACGAATTCCTAATCTTGAAAATCTACCACAAGGATTATAAAGTTCTTTTGGAGCCACTGAAAGCTCTGGATTACAGCGCAAACCAAGAGACTTTTTACTTGCTTTGTCTTTAAATTTTTTAAACTGATTAAAAGAATTAAATACTATATGATGTGAAAGATCGATGATTTCATCTATTTCATCCTCTTTAAAAGCAGGTGAAAAAGTATGAATTTCTTTATCCATATATTCTTTTGCAAATTTAGCTTCCCAAAGCCCACTGCAAGTACAGCCTGATAAATACTCACCCACTATATCCATAGCACCTGAAAAAGCAAAACCCTTTAGAGCAAGTAAAACTTTTGCTCCACTTTGCTCGCTCACTTTAGCCAAAAGCTCACAATTTTTTCTAAGTTTATCTTCTTCTAAAATATAAGCAGGAGTTTGAAAGTCTTTATCTAAATGATTTTTAATTAGCATATCTTTCCTTAATTTTTTGATTTAAAACCACTTGTATAGCAAATCATATTAAAATTATATCTTGTTTTTATAATTTACAATCATTAATCAAATAATAGTTATAATCAAAATTAATTTAGGAGTAAAAATTTAATGGATAGAAGGTTATTTTTAAAATTTAATGCTTTAAGTTTAGCAAGTATTAGTAGTGCTTATGCAATGGGAGATCATTCTCATCACAATATGCACTCAAAACATACACAAAAAGATACAAAAGAAATCGATACTTCTTTTATCAAACTAGAAAATCCAAACATTAAATTACTCGATGAAAAAGACTTTCCTAGCGGAGGAGCATTAGCAAATTTAAAACTTCTAAAAAATACAAGTACAAAGAAAAATTTCTTTAGATCAAGTATAGAAATCAAAGAAAGTCAAATAGAACTTGTTAAAGGTAAAAAAACAAAATGCTTTACTTACAATGGCTCTATACCTGGACCTAAAATAGAAGTTTATGAAGGTGACACTGTAGAAATTTTGGTAAAAAATAGCTTAAAAAAACCAACTACTATCCACTGGCATGGACTTGATATACCACCTGAACAAGATGGTAATCCACATGATCCTATCATGCCTAGTAGAGAAAAAATTTATCGCTTTAAACTTGGAGAAAATTCAGCAGGAACTTACTGGTATCATCCACACCCACACTATACCACAGCAAAGCAAGTTTATAAAGGTTTAGCAGGGGTATTTGTAGTTAAAGCTAAAAAAGATGCATTGTCGCATTTACAAGAACAAGATTGGGTGATTAGCGATTTGCGTTTAGATGAAAATGCACAAATTCCTGATAATAATTTATTTGATTGGCTAAATGGTAGAGAAGGAAATTTAGTTCTTATCAATGGACAATTAAAGCCAAAAATAACACTTGACAAAGCTCAAAGAATTCGTATTTATAATTTTTGTGCGGCAAGATATTTAAATTTACGCATTAAAGGCGCTAAATTTATTTTAGTAGGGACCGATGGAGGGCTTATAGAAAAAGGTATTGAATTAGATGAGTTATTTTTAAGTCCTGCTTCAAGAGTAGAAGTACTAATCAAAGCAAGTAAGGGTGATTTTAAACTTGAAAGCATTTATTATGACCGCGATAAAATGCTTGTTAAAGAAGAACCTTACACTCTTATGCTAGCTGATCTTAAAGTAGAAAAAACTATAGAAAACATACCTGAAAAATTACGCGAATTTCCACCTTTAAAAGAAGCTACAAGCTTTAAAGAAGTGATTATGAGTGAAGATCATATGCAAATGCATGGTATTGATAAAAAAAATGAAGAAGAAATCAAAAAAAGCCTTGCTTCTATGTTTTTAATCAATGGTAAAACATTTGATATGAATAGAACTGATTTAACCTCAAAATTAAATGAAGTGGAAGAATGGGTGGTAAAAAATTCTTCACATATGGACCATCCTTTCCATATACATGGAACACAATTTGAACTCATATCTTCTAAATTTAAGGGTAAAATAACAAAAGCAAAATTCAGAGCATTGCAAGATACGATTAATGCAAGACCTGGGGAAGAATTAAGACTTAGAATGAGTCAAAAATTTACCGGTATTAGAATGTTTCACTGCCATATTTTAGAGCATGAAGATCTTGGAATGATGGGAATTTTAGAAATCAAAGAATAAAGGTAAAAAATGGTAAAAGTTGAATTTCTAGGGCCAATTAACAAAGAAAGCTTAGAACTAAACGTAAGCAATCTTAAAGAATTAAAAGCAATTTTAGGGCAAGATGAAAGCTTAAAAGAATGGCTTGAGCTTTGTGCGGTTGCTTTAAATGATGAAATGGTTTTTGATGATGAAACTACCTTAAAAGATGGAGATAAAATATGCTTATTACCACCGGTTTGTGGAGGATGAGTCATGTTTGAATTACATCAAGGAGCCTTAGAAATTCCTAGCATTTATGCTAGATGGTATGAATATGCTAAAGACAAAAACTGCGGAGCTTTGATCACATTTTGCGGTATAGTTAGAGCTGAAAATGAGATTGAAGCTTTGAGTTTTGATATATATGAGCCTTTATTAAAAACTTGGTTTGAAAAGTGGTGCCAAAAACTTGCAAATGAAAATGTAAGCTTGATGTTTGCTCACTCTATCGGTGAGGTTAAGGTGCATGAGAGTTCTTATTTTACTGGGGTTTTAAGTAAGCAAAGAAAATTAGGACTTAAGCTGATTAATGACTTTGTAGAAGATTTTAAAGCAAGTGCACCTATATGGAAATATGATATCATTAATGGTGAAAAAATTTATGCCAAAGAACGCTCTTTGAAACTTCAAGGAGCAGGAATTTTAAGCACTAAGGACTAAAATGCTAACTTCTTATAGCCAAAGTTTAGACATACTTCATTCACACATACAAACATATGAAAAGATAGAAAACATCGCCTTAACACAGTGCTTAGATAGAATTTTAGCCATAGACATCAAAGCTTCTACTAACAACCCTCAATTTCCCACAGCCTCTATGGATGGCTATGCGATCAAATTTAGCGAACAAGATGAGCCTTTGTCTATCATAGGCGAAGTACCTGCGGGAGTTTTTCCAAGCTTTAAAATACAAAATAAAGAATGTGTTAAAACATTTACAGGGTCTTTAATGAGTGAGGGTTGTGATACCTTAGTGCCTGTGGAAAAAGTAGAAGTTAAAAATAACATGGTTTATATAAGAGAAAAAGTTCCACAAGGCTTTGCTGTAAGAAAGGTGGGAGAGAGCTACACCAAAGGTGAAATTTTACTCACAAAAGGCACAAAGCTAGGCTATAGCGAGATAGCACTTTTAGCCGAGCTTGGACACTTTCATATTAGCGTTTTTGCTAAACCTATCATAGGCGTGCTAAGCAGTGGAAGTGAGATCAAAGACTTAGGCGAAAGCTTAGAACACCCTGCACAAATTCGCTCATCAAACCATGTAGCTATAGCTAATATGGCAAAAAAACTTGGTGCTGAAGCTAGAATTTTCCCACTTTTAAAAGATGATATACAAAAAACTCCAAGTGTTTTAAAACAAGCACTTAATGCGTGTGATATTTTAGTTACCACCGGTGGAGTTTCCATGGGGGATTTTGACTTTTTAAAGCAAGCTGTTAAAGAGTATGAAATCATCATAGATAAAGTCGATGTAAAGCCTGGCAAACACATCAAAATAGCCAAATTTGAAGACAAATTCATCTTTGCCCTGCCGGGTTTTCCATACTCGGCTATGGTGATGTTTAATTTATATGTAAGAGAACTTTTAAATGCTTGGCTTTTACAAGAAAAAGACTATGTATTTAAGGCATTTGCAAATACTGACTATAAGAAAAAAAGTCCACATTTAGAATTTGTAGCTTGCAATGTAGAATTTAAAGATGGAAAAATTTATGCCAATTTAAAAGGTAAAAAACAAGGCTCAAGTGCCATCATCAACAACCTAAATAACAAAGCTGCACTTATGATAGCACATGGTGATATAAAAGAAAATGATTTAGTGGATATTGTTTTAATGCCTTAAACAAGTGCTTTTTGAATTTTTTCAAAAAGCATTTTTGCTTGTTTTTGATTTTGCTCTAACTCGCTTAAAATTTCCTCTACTTCACGCAAAGTTTTTTCTTCTTTTACGTTTGGGTTTTTAGCACTTAAATCATAATTTCTTTCTTCAAGTTCTTTTTTACTTACCAAATAAGAATTAGCCGTGATTTTTCTTTCTTTATAACATTTTAAAAATTCTTGTAAATGCGTGTATTCTAAAGGTTTGTTTTTAGTCAATTTAAAAGGTGGTACAAGCTCATAGTAATATACACTTTCATCGTTTTCACCACAAATGCTTCTTTGCCCTTTAGAGAAAAAAAGCACATTAGTTTTAACCGCACTATAAGGTAAAAATATCCCACTTGGCAAGCTTAAAACACATTCAAGATTAAAATTTTCTAGCAAGTCTTTTTTTACACTCACAAAGGCATTTGAATTTTGAAAAAGCACCCCTTCAGGCACTACTATGGCACATCTTCCATTGTTTTTCAAAGACTTTAAAATATGCTGCAAGAACAAAAGCTCGGTAGCGTTTGATTTTACAGGAAAGTTATTTTGAATTTGATCTTTTTCTTTACCACCAAAAGGAGGATTTGCCAAAATCACTTCGTATTTTTCATTTTCAGTTATGTCTGTGATTTTTTTATTTAGAGTATTAGTTTTGATGATATTTGGGGACTTAACCTCATGTAAGATCATATTCATCACACCCATTGCATAACTAAGCGGAGTTTTTCTTTACCGAACAAGGCATCATTTTGTAAAAATTCAAGTTCTTCCACACTCAAATTTGCTTTTTTCTTTTTTGCCCTATCTTCATAAAGAATATGCAAAAAACTCTCTACTAAAAATCCACAACTCCCACATGCAGGATCGTAAATTCTCTCTTTTGCTTTAGGGTCTAGCACCTCCACCATAACTCTAACCAAAGGTCTTGGGGTATAAAACTCCCCGCTATTTCCCCCATCGCTTCCCATGTCTTTTAAAAGCTTCTCATAAACCTCACCCAAAGCAAATACATCACTTTCTTTGCTAAAACTTAGCTCATCAACTAAATTTATAACCTCTCTTAAAGTATGGCCATTAGCTATGCGGTTGTCTATAAATTCAAAAATTCCACCTATCTTATACTCTATGCTTTTGAAATTTTCATTATCTTTAAAACTTTTTAGGTATGGAAAAAGCTCATCATTCACAAAGCTTAGCAAATCACTTCCACTTAAAGCGTTTTTTACATCAAGCTTTCCTTCACTTGTTTTAGGTGCTGCCCAAGCCCTCCAACTAAATTTTTCTTGCAAAATAGCCTTATAAGGCTTTTCATCTAACTCAGCTTCTAGCTTTAACTCTTCTTCATAATCATCTAAAAATTTCAAAAAAAGCACCCAACTAATCTGCTCACTATAATGCATAGCACCGCTTATGCCATCATCGCGTCTTAAAATATCTGTGATTTTATCGATTTTACCTTGCATTTAAAAAATTCCCTTTCTAAAAAGTCTTAAAAGTTCTATATTAATATAATAATTATTTCTACCCATTTTAATACACTCTAGCACCCCTAAATTTTCACAAATTTTAAGGTATTTTGAGGCACTTTGCCTAGAAATATCTAATTTATTTATCAAAAAGTCTATCTTTGTATAAGGATGAGAAAACAAAAGCTCCACAAAGTCTTTGCTGTAAAAATTCGTTTTATTTTGCAAAATTTCACCTACATTAGACATCATTTTTTCTATTATAGTAATGGTTTTTATCGTTTTTATAGCAGTTTGCTCTACACCTTTGAGTATGTATTCTATCCATTCTAAAATTGCACCTTCATCGCGTACTTTTTGTAAAAGATTATAATACTCCTCTTTGTTATTTACTATATAAGCACTTAAATACAAGATAGGCAAATCAAGCAAGCCTTTATAAACCAAATAAAGTATATTGATAATCCTGCCTGTTCTACCATTACCATCGTAAAATGGATGTATGCTTTCAAATTGATAATGAATGATTGCCATTTTTACCAAAAAATCAAGTTCATCTAAAGTATCATCGTTGATGTATCGCTCCAAATTTCCCATAAGTTCTTGTATATCACTAGGATTTTGCGGGGGAGTGTGTTTGATTTCTCCTGTAGTAGGATTTATCAGTGTAGTTCCGCTTTGTTTTCTAAAACCTGCATTATTTCTTTCTAGTCTTTTTTGAATTTCTAAAATATGTGCATTTCTTAATAATTGCTCTTTTTTTAAAAGCTCATATCCTTTTTTTAAAGCATTTTCATAGTCTTTCACTTCTTTTGCCGCTCTTGTAAGTTTACTTTCATCGATTTGAGATAAAAAAAGTTCATCGTGAGTGGTAATAATATTTTCTATCTCGCTAGAATCTTTAGCTTCTTGCAAGATCAAAGCATTGATTAATATATTTGGATTAGGCATGCTTTTGCTAAGTCCATTTAACTCCGCTAATTTTCTCGAAGCCCTAATGATGAGACCATAAATATTTGCATTTAATTCTATATCTAAAGGAAGTTTTGGTGGTATGAATTCTTTCATAATTTTTCCATATGTTAAAATTTTTTAAAATTTTTAACATTATAAAAAAATATGTTAAAAAAATCAAAAATTTTTAACATATCTAGTCCTTATGTTAAAATTTGATAAAAATTTTAACATTTATAATCTTCCCTGAAAAGCTTTATCTAGCA
Organism: Campylobacter sp. CNRCH_2015_0338h; assembly: GCF_025772785.1. Classification (NCBI taxonomy): domain Bacteria; kingdom Pseudomonadati; phylum Campylobacterota; class Epsilonproteobacteria; order Campylobacterales; family Campylobacteraceae; genus Campylobacter; species Campylobacter sp. CNRCH_2015_0338h. The sequence goes on along the minus strand of NZ_JAKMST010000001.1, from coordinate 171,301 downwards.
AGGACTTTTTAAGCTCTTGTAGATTTTTTATCTGCATTTGATAGTTTTGCTTTAAATTTTTTACATGAGAAGAAAGCTCATCTAAATACAAAGCGATTTGCTCTTGCTCTTTGAGTGAGGGCATGGGGATTTGTAATTTAGAAAATTCTGTTTTATTTATAATTGGTAAGGTAGTTTGAGAAGCATTTTTTTTAAGAATTTCTTGAAAATAGTTACTTAAGCATACAAAAAATAAATACTTTGAAACAAAAGTAGAATTTGGAATAATGGCATTAATCTGTTGATTACAACTCCCATTAACTCCACTTAATCCTACTTTCCCGATAGAAGCACCTATACAAACTATCAAAATAGTATTTTTCGGCAAATTTCTTGCATTATCAAAACCTACTTTTGATAAATTATCACTTGCAAATTTTATTATCATATCTCCATTTAAATCGCTAGGCTTAAATAGCAGATACTCATTTCCATAAAAATTCGGATTATTTTTACTAGGTGTTGTTCCGGTAATTATTTCTCCAATTTCCCCTAAGCTTTTCCATTCCCAACCTTGTGGGAGTTTGTAGTTTTCCTTAGTATTATCCTTTAAAGGGTTAAAAGCTTTTTGCAAGGCACTTTGCATTAACTCATCTAAATTTAGCAAATCTTGCTCTAAAATTTTAATACTCTCATCTATCTTTGCAAAACTCTCATCTAAAATCCCCACTATCCTTTCTTGCTCTTTGAGTGGTGGAAGTGGAATTTCAATTTGCTTTAATTTTTGCTGATTAAGCTTTCTAACAGTCGCTCCTGTAATATACTTTTCTAAATTAGAATAATTTAAAAAATTTATTTATCAACGTCTCATTATTTGGCTTTAAAATATGCGCGTGATTATTAACCCAATATTTTCCACTCGCAATAAAAGCTGAATTTTCAAAAGCACCCCACTTTGCTCCATCTTCCCCAATTAATACTAATTCTTCATCAAATATATATTTATCAATATAATCAACTATACCCGAAGCACCATAATAAGGATAAATTCCTCTTATTCTATCTTTTTGTGAAATCGGAACTCTTTTATTGTCTAAAATTTCACATATTTTTTCTAATTTATTTATTTTCCAAGTTTTAGTTTTCACTGTTTAATAACCAAATCTGAAGCGTATACACAACTAAGATTATTTATTTGCTTGTATATTGTTGGATTAATATCTGTTAAAACATTAGAAAAAGAAATATTTTTACTAAATCTAACATGCTCAGATATAGTATTAAGACCTATATTACATAATTTTGATGCCAAACAAACAGGTCTTCCTAACCAAATTTCTTTATTTTCACCTCTTTTTCCTGCTTTTTTCACATATACCGTTTCGCAATCTATACCTATCCTAATATTCATATTTAATTTTTTATTAAATAATGTATTTATAATTGCAGCTACATATATTCCATTGCTTTTTGAATTATTTCCATCAAATAATGCAAATCCGCCATCACCTTGTATATCAATATATTTAGCATTATGTAATTGGAAAATTTCCACTAAAGCTCTTATATATGGTATTTGAATATTTAATGCTTTATCAATTTGTCCTATAGCCATTTTTGTCGAATTTTCCATATCCACAAATACACATGTAACATCATCTATAACAGCAACTTTATTGGTTTCTAATTGGATATTATTTGTATTTATGGTGTTGTATTTTTCAAATTCAATATTTTTAGAAGTTGTTATTTTGTTATATAACTCATTTATTTTTTCTATATAATCCATTCTTGCTCCTTTTTTAAAATATTTTTATTATGATGGAAAAAAATTCTATAATTATAATAATAAAAAAACATATAAATAACAGCGCTATGTAAAAAAATGAATTTAAAAAGCATTTATGTTTATTTAAGGTAATTAACGATAATACACAAATTTGATTTAGTAAATCATTGATAAATTTATCATTTTGAATTTTTTCTTTTTCTGTATTATCATTTAAGTCTCTAATAATAACCTCCATTAATTCTTTGCTGTTAATTCTTGCCAAATCTTTAAAGAAATATATATTACACGGATTAGAATTGTTTTTTGATTTTGTAAAATACATGTATATACGAACTAGAAAATTATATTTTTTCTCTTTATTATTTAAAACAGGCTTAAAAGATAATAACAACTCAAAAGCAGCCCATAACAATATTATTAGCATAAAATTTACAAGCACTCTGATATCTGCATAGCTATTTGATGATTGCAAAAATCTAACACCCATAACTATAAAAGCCACAATAAAGACTAATAAAATATTATTTTTGGTTTCTGCAAATTTTAGTTGTTCAAAGATATGCTTATGAATATCTAAAATTCTTGAATAAATTTCTTTGTGTTCCATTTTCTCTCCCTTAATTTAAATAAATCTCCCTTTGTAAATCATCAATGCATTGTTTTAAATTTTCCATACCTTCAAATTCACTCACTAGCTCTTTTACGCTACCTAAAGAGCTAAGATCTATAAGTGTTTTTAACCCGCTATCAAAGTCTTTTATGCCATACTCTTGATACCTATCTAGTAAAAACTCCACAAGCTTTAAGGCTTTTTCTTTTTGGAAGCGTTTTAAAAATGCACTATTTTTTACATTTAGCACGCGTTCATGGCGTGTTTTTATCTCGCTGTTAAAGCTTAAGTGTGCTAGCACATCATACACATCGCAGTCTTTTTGCTCAAAAATCACTGTCAATTCTTCCAAAACCTGCTCGCTTATGCGGTCTTTTTCAAGTTTTTGTAAAAATTATTTCCTACTTGCTTGGTTACTCCAAATCTCGCGTAACCTTGTCTCATCGTTATAAAATTCTGCTAATTTTCCTACTAAAAATTCCAAAAATTCTTTTGTGCTAAGTGGCTTGTCGCTATCTCCTATGTAGCTTGTCGTTATATCAAGCACTTTTAGTTTGGTGCCTTTTAAATGCACGGTGACTTCTTTTTGCTTGGTTGTTTCTTTAGGCTTGCTTTGCTCTCTTTTGTTTTGTATGGTTTTTACTTCGGTTTTTTCTTCATCTTTGATCTGCTCGCCATCCCATTTAGGATCATAAAAAAGTCTTGTTACTCCGGTAAAATCTAGTATAGTAAAAAAGTCTTTTCCCTCATACACCCTAGTGCCTCTTCCGATGATTTGCTTAAATTCTATGATAGAACCTATATTTGCCAAAAGCACTATGTTGCGGACATTTCTAGCATCTACTCCTGTGGTTAGCATTTTAGAACTAGTGAGTATCACAGGATAGCTTTTGTCATTATCTTGAAACTGCTTTAAGTACTCAAGCCCTATTTTACCCTCATCACTTGTAACCCTCACGCAGTAATCATCTCTTTTTACACTTTTAAATTTATCAATGGCTCTTTTTACTTCGCTTGCGTGGGCTTGGTTAACACAAAAGATGATGGTTTTATCCATAGGGTTGATGAGCTTTAAAATTTCTTTAGCTAGAAAATCGTTGTATTGAGGTAAGTGAATATTTCTTTCAAATTCATTGATCTTATAAAAGCCTTTTTCTAACTCACCTTCTATGATATCATCAGGGTTATACACATAGCCTTCACTAAGCGTAGTCGTAACACGCTTAACTTTATAAGGAGTTAAAAAGCCATCTTCTATGCCATCTTTAAGACTATACTCATATATACTCTCACCAAAATACCTATAAGTATCTACATTATCGCTTTTTTAGGCGTAGCAGTAAGCCCTAAATGCGTAGCCGATGAAAAATACTCTAGCACCCCTGCCCAGCTACCTTCTTCATTCGCTCCACCTCTGCGACATTCATCGATGATGATAAGATCAAAAAAGTCTTTGGGGTATTGTAAGTAGAATTTGCTTTCTTGTTCTTCATTAACATTTTCTTGTTCTTTTGAATTTGAAGCTAGACTTTGATAAATTCCAAAAAACACATTTGCACTTGTAGGCACTCTGCCATTGTTTTTTCTCAACTCTTGCGCACTCACTGCCACACAATCACCCTCTATGGGATTAAACTCTCCTAAAGCTTGATCTCTTAAACTTACCCTATCACATAAAAATAATATCTTAGGTTTTTTATCTTGATTTGTTTTATTCCACCTAGCTTCAAGCAAACGATAACACAAAGCAAAAGCTATGGTGGTTTTACCTGTACCCGTAGCAAGAGTGAGTAAAATTCTATTTTTACCATTGATCAAAGCTTCTATGACTTTATCAACTGCGATCTTTTGATAATATCTTAATTCTTTTTGGGGTATGTATAATTCTCGCTGCGATAAAAGCTTGTGTTGCCATTCTTTTAAATTTCCGTAAATCCTAGCAAAAAGCTCACTTGGGGTTGGAAATTTTTCTATATACTCACCGCTTGAAGTTTTTAAGTTGTATTCATAAATTTTATCGCCATTAGTGCTATATACAAATGCTACGTTTAAAATTCTGGCATATTCTATGCCTTGAGATAAGCCATCTAAAGGATCTTTGCTTTGTTTTTTAGCTTCTATGATAGCAAGATTATTGTTTTGAAATTTCAACAAATAATCTGCAAATTTTCTTTCGCCTCTTTTATTTCCTATAAGCTTACGCCCATCAGTAAAATAATAATTTCTTATGATATTTTCTTCACTCCAAGAGCTAGCGTGAAGTTTTACATCTATGAGTTTAACTCTAGTATCATCTTCTGAAAAATGCTTAAGTTCCATGGCTTCCTTATGGATAAAAATTTAAATAATTATACCATAAAAATCAAACCAAAACCCACAAACGCACCTTAAGTATAGTATCTTACTTCATTTTCCCTATTGCAATAAAAACCTAGCTTTATTATAATTTCAAAAATCACAAAGGAGAGAAAATGGACTCAAAAATCTTTTTAGAAAATGGTCGTGTTAAAAGCAAAGGTTATGCTATGCTTAGCAAGGATTCTAAATTCACCCCTTTTGAATTTACACGCCATAAAGTAGGCAAAAACGACATCTTAATCGCTATCAAATACGCAGGAATTTGTCATAGCGACATACACACTGCAAGAAGCGAATGGGGCGAAGCAACCTACCCTTGCGTACCTGGCCATGAGATAGCAGGAGAAGTTATCGCAGTGGGTGAAAATGTGAGTAAATTTAAAGTAGGTGATTTTGCTGGAGTTGGGTGCATGGTAAACTCATGCGGAGAATGCGAAGCATGCAAAAAATCTCAAGAGCAATTTTGCGAAAATGGTAAAACCATCTACACTTATAACTGCAAAGATGTATTTCATGATAATGAAAACACCTATGGAGGCTACTCAAACAACATCGTAGTAAGTGAAAAATTTGCTATCAATGTACCAAAAAATGCTCCGCTTGACAAAGTAGCGCCTTTACTTTGTGCAGGCATTACTACCTACTCACCGCTTAAATTTTCAAACATCAAAGAAGGCTCAAGCGTAGCCATAGCAGGTTTTGGTGGACTTGGTATGATGGCAGTTAAATATGCTGTAAAAATGGGTGCAAAAGTAAGTGTTTTTGCAAGAAATGAGAACAAAAAAACAGAAGCTTTAGCTATGGGTGTGAGTAATTTTTATACTAGTACAGACAAAAGCGTGGTAAAAGAAAGATTTGACCTCATCATCTCTACCATACCAACCCCTTATGATCCGCTAGCTTATATGGATTTATTAAAATTTGGTGGTGAGATGGCTATAGTAGGATTACCTCCACATGAAGTAAGTCCTAGCATTAACATCATTCACTTTGTACATAAAGCAGGTAAAAAAGTATATGGCTCGCTTATTGGGGGCATTAAAGAAACTCAAGAAATGCTTGATTTTTCTTTAGAACATGGAATTTATCCTGAAATTGAACTCATCAAACCAAGCGAGATTGACAAAGCTTATGAAAATCTCACTTCAGGAAAAGCCAAATTCCGCTATGTAATTGATATGAGTGCAGAAGATTAATGCTCATCAAAAATCACATCGCTAGTATCAAAACCTCTTTGCTTGGCTATTTCAAGCAAAGAGTTTATTTGCTCTTTTGCTAAAATCTCTCTTGATAAAATCCAAAGATATTTTTTATCAGGACTACCTACAATAGAAACTTGATAATTTGTATCAATGTAAATAATCTCATAATTTGGCTTGTTAAAAATATTCATAAATATACTAAATTTAACCGCTAAAGATCTTGGAGATTTTACCCTAGCTTTGCCATTTGCTTGAGAGATTTCTCCATTTTCTTTTGTGCATATATTTTTGACTTTAATTATAGGCGTAGAGCCTTCATACTCTAGCTCATATTCTGCCTTAGCACTTTTGCAAGTTTTTTGAAAAAATGCAGGTTTTCTAACCATTTCTAACCATGTACCCATGTATTTTTCTAAATTTATACCATCTAATAATTCTATCATTTTTCTTCCTTTTGATTTGCCTCACCCCAATCACACATTGCCTGTAAAATAGGAATTAAACTTTTGCCTTTTTTAGCAAGACGGTATTCTACTTTTGGAGGGATTTGTGGGTATTCTTTACGCGTGATTAAATCATCATTTTCAAGCTCTCTTAAAGTATGTGTTAAAGTCTTAAAAGAAATATTGCCAAGATATCTTTTAAGTTCATTATATCTTACAACTTCATAACGAAACAAACAATACAAAACACTCATCTTATACTTTCCCGAAATCAAAGATAAAGTATAATTAAATCCACATTCTGTAAAATCGCACTTTTCTTCCATATACTTTCCTTTAATATAGTATTATGTTTTTTTATATTATAATCCAAAATCATTTTTTATCAAAATGAAAACACATTAAAAAGGATTTCGATGGATTTCATCACAAATCTTATCATTGCTGCTATTGTTGGTGGTGCATGTGGAGTTGTGCTTCATTTATGGAAAAAGAAAAAAGAAAAAGACAGTAGCGAAAAATAATACGTGAAGCAAAATGCTTCACATTGATTTAATTTATAATATATTTCAGCATATTCTAACTTCAAGATCAAAAAGTAAAAATACTTATTCTATACATTCTGCCTTAAGAGTATAAAAATATAATTACACTTTCTTATAGTATAGTATCTTACATAAATTTCAGTATTGAAATAAAATTATAGTTAAATTATAATTTCAAAAAAATGCAAAAGGATAAAATATGCAAAAGGTATTATTATTAAACGGTTCAAAAGACTTTGGACACTCTAAAGGAAGACTAAACACAAGCTTACATGAGCTTGCACTTAAAACCTTAAAAGATCTTGGTTTACAAATCCAGCAAACACATATAGATCAAGGCTATGATACAAACGATGAAGTAGAAAAAATTCTAAATGCTGATGTTTTGATTTGGCAAATGCCTGGTTGGTGGATGGGAGAACCTTGGATAGTGAAAAAATACATTGATGATGTTTTTACAGCTGGACATGGAGTATTTTATAAAAACGATGGTAGAAGTCATAACGAACCTACTAAAAATTATGGCACAGGCGGGCTTTTAAAAAATAAAAAATACATGCTTTCACTAACTTGGAATGCTCCAATGCAAGTCTTTGATGATAAGAATGAATTTTTTAATGGAGTTGGGGTTGATGGAATGTATTTACACTTTCATAAAGCGCATGAGTTCTTAGGTATGAGTGCTTTACCTACTTTTATAGCTAATGATGTAATCAAAAATCCTCAAGTACAAGAATATTTCACAAACTATAAAGCACACTTAGAAACAATTTTTAAAGCTTAGAAATTTGAGATTTGATGCTAGAAATCATTGATTTTTTAGCCTCAAATTCACTTTTTAAATTCAAAATAATCTGCCTTTTAGCTTCTGCAAAATCGACAAAGCTTTGCATATAATTTTTATAAATTTTTAAAACTACAGGCTTATTTAAAAGTAAATCTTCAAATTCATACACATTAAGCTCAGTTAATACTCTTTGATGTACTTCACTTGCTTTTGGATGATACAAGCTAAACTCAGTGCTATCAAGCTCGTAAAATTCTTTACTCGCATTCATTTTAGCGCTAAAAAATCCCAAAGTAAGTTTAGTAGCGCTTTCATAATTTGCTAAAGCTTTTAGATTAAGCTTTTCTAAAAATAAATCAAGTTCAAGTTGGCTTTTAAACAATAATTGCTTAAAATCTTTTAAAAAAAGCTCCTCGCTAGCACTAGCAAAGCTTCTAAAACTAGCAAATTCTTTTTCACTTTCTAAGGCATTTTCTTTTTGTAAATTTGAAAATTGAGCCTTAAAAAGCAAAATTTGCTCTTCTAAATGAGTAAAAAATAAAGAAAAATCATCTTTGATTTGACTAAATTCTAAGGCGATTTCATTTTTTAATCTTTTAAATTCCTTATTCATTGCTTCAGAATTATAAAACATAGCCAAAAACGCATCATCACTTGAAAGATACGGTGCTTTATAAGCAACTTTTTCATAAAGATTTTTCTTAAATAAACCCTTGGCTTCCCTGTAATAACTACTATCTTTTTCTTTAATAAATTTTAAAATTTCTTGGGCGATTTTTTCTCCAACAAGTTTTAATTTATCTAAACAATTATGATTTAAAATTTTGATTTTTTGCTCTAGTTTACTTACTTTGAAAGTTTGCAAAATAGCATTAAATTTAAGCTCTAATTGCTCTAGTGCATTTTGAAACAAATCATATTGATTTGACAAAAGCTCGCATAAATTACCAAGTTTTTCTTTAATAAAATCTTTTTTAATACGCTCATAATCAAGTTCTTTTAAATACTCATAAAGTAAAGGTAAATTTGACTTTTGTAAATCAAATTTTGCTTCTTTGCATGAAATTGCGATGATTTTTTCAAAATACTTATCAAAAACCAAATGCGCATAATTTAAAACATTTTCTAGCTCATCTTGACTTAGCTTATCTTTTTGATTTAGCACGCAAATCCCACCACGCTCTAAAAGCTTAGTATTTGCTTTTATAGCATCTTCTTCACTTTTTTTACCTGCATTATCAATCAAACTAAGCCAAATAGCACTATGCATAAAAGAAAGCTCTTTAAAAGTAGTTAGCGTGTCGGTGGTGTTTGCATTTAAACCTGGGGTATCTATAAGCGTGATATCTTTTAAAAGCTCAATAGGCGCAAAAAGGTGCAAACTTTTAGTTTCCTTTAGCTCATTTCTTTGATCGCTAAATTTAGAAAGCTCGTCTATATCTACAATCTCATCACTACCATCTTCATATTCAACTCTTAAAAAATACTCCTTAGCATAACGTAAAAAAGTAGGCTTAAAAGTCACTGGCACCACACCTGTTGGCAGGCATTCTTTTTGTAAAATTAAATTTAAAAGCGTGGATTTACCGCTAGAAAATTGCCCTATAATGGCCACATTAATGGCTCTTTTATAGCTAGCTATAATCATCTCAAGATCTTTTAAAAAGACATCATTTAAATGCAAACTTGGCTCTAAAAATGCATTTTTAATCGCTAAAATTTTTCCTTCAAAACTATCATCAAAGCTTTTACAATAAGCATCTTCATAAGCTTTTAAAAAATCATTAATCAAATCATTTTGCATTTAAAAGCTCCGTTTTTAAAGTCTTTAAACTTTGTAATTTTGCATTATTTTTTTCTAAGAGCTCTTTGGAGTTTTGCTCATTTTGTTCTATTTGTAAAATCAAGTCTTTTAAGTCTTTGATTTGTTCTTCTTGTTCTTTTTCGTATAAATTTAAACTAAGCTCTAAATTAGTAAAAAATTCTTGATTATTTTTTAAATCTAGGGCGATTTTTTCTATATTAAACGTTTGTAATTTTTCTAAAATTTGATTTTCTAAAGAGCTTTCTAGTTTATAAATATCTTGTGTAGATTCTAAATTTTTTAAAAGCTCTGCTTTTAATGTCATAAAAAGATCATTAGTTAAAATACTTTCTATTTTTGCTTCAACCTTGCTTTTAAAATCATCACAATTTTGCTCTAAAATAGCTTTTAAAAAATCATATTTCACACTTAGTGTGGTCTTAAACTCATTAATCTTATACTCACTTTGCTGTTTTAACTCTCTTAAAAGATCAAAAATTCCATCTTTTAAAGTCGTATCGATGATAGTATTTAGTCTTTGAGTGTTGTTTTTAATTTTATTATTTTGATTATATTTTAGCTCATCTATAAGTTTTTCTTTTAATTTCTTAGCTAGTAAATGCAAAAGTGTTAAAATTTCTTGAGTATTTTTATCTTTTTTATTGAAAATAGCACTTAGCTCTGCTTTTACTTGCATTAATTTTTCTTTTTTTGCTTTAAAATCATTGATAATAGTTTGATTTTGCTTATCAAGCTCAAAGTTTTCATAATTTAGCATTTTATTAGAAAATTTAATTTTTTCTTCTATTTTTTCTAAATGTAATAATAATTCTTTTTTATAAGCACTTAGAGCAATTTTGTTTTTATCATATAAGCTTTTAGCTATAAGTTCTTCTAGTGTTAAAATATTGCTTTGCTCTAAATTTCCACCTTTTTTTTGATAAAAATCATTAGCTAGTTTTGAAGAAATACACACAAAATCCACATTATCTAATAATTCTTGGCTAAGCTGCTTTTGTACTAAATTTTCTTTGAGTTTATTTTTAGTATAGTTAATTACTTCTTGCAAGTCTTTTTGACTAAGCAAATCAGCCTTAGTAAGCACAATCAAAAGCTTACTTACCCTTGAAGCTAACAAACATTCTATAATAAAATCACAATCTTTTTGGCTAAGACTTTGAGAAGCATTCATAAGGTGGATTAAAAAGTCAGCTTTACTTATATAATCTTTTGTTAAAAGTTCTCTTTGGATAATAACATCATCAAGTCCTGGAGTATCAACTATACAAACATTATCTTTTAAAAAATCAAGCGATGAAAAAAGCTCTATTTTTTTAATGAGTGCTGAAATTTTGTTTTTTGCACTAGTGTAATTTTTTAATTCTTCAATTTTTATTTCTATATTTTTATTTTCTTTTTTGATATATTCATTTAGATTAAAATTTTGTTCTAATTGTTTTATAAGCTCTTGCATATCTTGATTATCTTTAGAGCTTTTTAAAATATCTTGCCATTCTTCTTTACTCCAAAAATATATCTTAGTTTTTTGCTCTTTGCCGTATTTTAAAACACTCAAATTTGCAGTTTCAGGCACATTAGATACACCTAAAAAATCTTTTTTTAAAAGTGCATTTAGCATACTTGATTTACCTGCATTTACCACGCCCGTTACTGCGATAGAAAAATCAATATTACTAAATTTAACCAAAGCTTCTTGTAAGAGTTTTTGAGCTTTTTCATCCTCGCAAAGCTCTTGTAAGTTTTGATTAATGAGATCTAGTGTTTGATGTGAGTTTTTAACTTCTTGCTTGTAATCTTTTTGAATGACTTTTTGTCTAGATACAAAAGCATATATTAAAGTATTATCAGTGATTTTTTGAAGTTTTTCCAAGGATTTTAAAAGCTCGTTTTTATCTAAAATTCCTAAATTTAAAGCATTAATAAAACAAACCTGTGCATACTGAATACCATAAAGATCTAAGCGTAAATTTAAACTTTTCATCAAACTTTTAAATTCATTTAAAGCACTAAATCTTTCATAATTATCAAGATTAGTACTTAGAAGAATTGCTGCTTTTTGAGCATCAATTAAACTTTCATCAAAAAGTGTATTTGTATCAAGATAAACACTATGATTTTGCCAAATTTGTTTTAGTAAGGTTTTAAGAACCCCCTTTTCTTGGGGGCTAGGATTATTTGTTTCTTTGAGCGACAAGCTGTCTTCTCATATAAGCGATTTTACTTTGTAAAGGTAGTTCTTTTGGACAATTATCTTCACATGCAAGTAAAGACATACATCCAAATACACCATCATCATCGCCCACTAATTCATAAAAATCTTCTATGGTTCTGTGATCATGTGGATCTTGTAAATATCTAGCTGTTCTCAAAAGCCCAGTAGCTGCGATAAAGTCGGGTCTCATTAGCTTAGTCGCACAAGAAGCAACACAAATTCCACACTCTATACAACGATCAAGTTCAAAAGTCTCATCAGCAACTTCTGGCTCAATACGCTCTTCAAGTTTAGAAATATCTGTTTCTTTTTCATTATGTACCCAGCTTTCAACGCGTTTACACATACCATCAAACCACTCACCTGTATTAACACTCAAATCTTTAATATGTCTAAATGCAGGTAAAGGCATAAGTTCTATAACGCCATCTGGATAGTCTTTTGTCAATGTTTTACAAGCAAGTTTTGGCTTACCATTGATCATCATAGCACAGCTTCCGCAAATCCCTGCTCTACATACAAAGTCAAAACTCAAATCCGCATCCATTTTTTCTCTGATTTGAGTTAAGCACACAAAAATCGTCATAAATGGAGTTTCTTCAAGCTCATAAGTAACAAAATGAGGCTTAGAAATTTTACTTAATGGATTATATTTAAATGCTCTTATTGTTAATTTTCTACTCATAATCAACTCCTATTCTTTGATTTGGTGCTTTAAATTTAGCTTGTAATTCATAAGGCATTAAAGCATGTTGAATTTCATATCTACCTTTGCCTTCTGCTTCCATTTTTTCACGGATCGCATCAACTTCAGCTTGGCGTTTTTCACTTAATGGGTTTTCAATGATATTTCCTTTAGCACCATAACCTCTAAATGCAGGTGGAATTTCCATTTTCATAATGTCAAGATCTTCATACTCAACTCTAGGCATACTTTCACCTTCTACCCAGTAAGTATTTGTTCTTTTCATCCAATTTAAATCATCTCTTTTTGGATAATCTTCTCTATAATGAGCCCCGCGGCTTTCTGTTCTTAAAAGCGCACCATAAGCAACACATAAAGCAATTTTTAGCATTCTTGGAACTCTATAAGCTTCTTCAAGCTCTGGATTTGCACATTTTAATTCTTTATCATGTACTTTTAGATCAAGTGATTTTTGATATAATTCTTCAAGCTCTTTAACCGCTTCTTCAAGACCTTGGCCTGTTCTAAAGATAGCTACTTTTTCCCACATAATGTCTTTCATTCTATTTTTGATTTCAAATACATCATGTTTTCCTTCTTTGCTAACAAGAGATTTTAAGTAATCATACTCTTTAGAAAGGAAAGATTTAACAATATTTGTATCAATATCATTACCATTTTCTTTACAATATTGTGCAAAATAATCCCCCACGATCATACCTGCAACAACAGTTTCTGAACATGAATTTCCACCCAAGCGGTTAAATCCGTGCATATCCCAACAAGCTGCTTCACCACATGCAAAAAGACCATTTAGCCATTGGCTTTCTCCGGTTGGTTTAGTTCTAATACCACCCATTGAGTAATGTTGCATAGGTAAAACTGGTGCCCAGCCTTTTGGACCCTCATCAGCAGGATCAATACCATTAAATGTTTTACAAATATCTTGAACATCGCGAAGATTTTTTTCAACATGAGCACGACCGAGGATAGAAATATCAAGCCATAAATGATCTCCATAAGGGCTTTTTACACCTTTTCCTTTTCTAATGTGCTCCATCATTCTACGACTTACAACGTCCCTACTTGCAAGTTCTTTTTTCTCAGGCTCATAATCAGGCATAAAGCGGTAACCATCAACATCTCTTAAGATACCACCATCGCCTCTACAACCTTCAGTTAGTAAGATACCACTTGGTACGATTGGAGTTGGGTGAAATTGCACTGCTTCCATATTTGAAAGTCTGCAAAGTCCAGTTTCAAGTGCAATAGCAGCTCCTGTACCTTCACAAATAACAGCATTTGTAGTTTGTTTATAAATTCTACCATAACCACCTGTTGCAATCATAGTTCCTCTAGCAACATAAGCAATTAATTCTCCATTGGTTAAATCTCTAGCAATAGCTCCTAAACATTTTTTACCATCATGGATAATTCTTACTGCTTCCATTCTATCAATGATTTTAACTTGATGTTTAATCGCTTCATTTGCCACACCATATAACATACAATGCCCTGTTGCATCAGCGATATAACATGTTCTCCATTTTTTAGTACCACCAAAGTCCCTTGCATTTATAAGACCATGTGCTTCTTCTTTTTCTTCAATGGTGGTTTTTTGAGCATTGATAACTACAGTTCTAGGTCCTTTTGTAACCCTAGTCCAAGGCACACCCCAAGCAGCAAGCTCACGCACAGCTTTTGGAGCAGTTTGCGCAAACATTCTTGCAACTTCTTGATCACAGCCCCAGTCAGAACCTTTTACTGTATCAGCAAAATGCACATCTTCATTATCTCCCTCGCCTTTAACGCTATTTCCTAAACTCGCTTGCATACCACCTTGTACAGCAGCCGAGTGAGATCTTTTAACCGGACAAATACTTAATAAAGTTACACTTTGACCACTTTTTGCAACTTCAATAGCAGCTCTTAAACCTGCAAGACCACCACCGATAACTAAAGCATCACTATATTGTATGTTCATATTTAGCTCCATCATAAGTTTTTACTATTTGCGCTACAGAGTTGTTTTGGTAATTATTAAAGCCTATTTTTGCAAAAGCAGCTAAGCTTAATACACCTAAAACTAAGAAGAAAATACTAATAAACCATTTTGCTTTTTTAAGTTTTTTACGACTTTCTTTTGCATCTTTACCTTCAAACCAACCCCATTTTACACATAATCTATAAAGACCAATACTACCATGCAACTCAACACAGATTAATAAGGCAATGTAAAATAACCACATAAAATGGCTCACTACTCTATCACCTGACATATCAGCACTGATTTTATCTGCATTAGTAATGATAAAAATTAAGTGTGCAGAACCCAAGAAAAACATTACAAAACCGGTTGCAGCTTGAACCCACCATAAAGATGAATCACCATGATTCATATATTTTAAGTGTGTTCTACAAAGTTGGTATTGTCTGAAATTAATAGGGAATTTTCTCATTGCAAGACCTGCATGAACAAAGAAAATAACCAAAACACAGGCAGCTAAGAAAGAAGTGATGTAGCTCATCATAGGGCTATTAATGATAAATTTTAGTTCTAAAAAGTGAACCACTGAATCAAAAAAATCATCACTAACCAAAATGGTAGAAACGAAAAACATATGTGCCCACATAAACAAGCCTAAAACCAAGCCTGTTGCACTTTGAATATAGTCAAGTTTTGCTGGCATTTTGCTTTTTTTGCCATCAATACTCTTGCCTAAAAAACCTTCAATGAGTTGGCTCATATTTACTCCTTTTAAAAGTTGATAAGTTTTAATATCGGAGCAATTATAGAACTTTTATTCTTAAAATAAATAAAAATTTATAAATTTTTTTTAATATTTCTTAAATAAAAAGATAAAAAAAGTCCTAATAAAAACATTAATAAGCTCAATATCTGACCCATACTCATACCAAAAGCAACAAAGCCTATACCAAAATCAGGCTCTCTAAAAAACTCGCATACAAAGCGCGCTAGGGCATATAAAATCGTATAGTAAGCAATCAGTTCTCCATTGTATTTTTTATATTTTTTTATTAGTAATAAAATAGCAAAAACCACAAAACCTTCTAAAAATGCTTCATAAAGCTGCGATGGGTGACGCAATATCCCATCTACATAAATACCCCAAGGTACTTCCGTAGCTCTACCAAATAATTCTTGATTTAAAAAATTTCCAATACGACCAAAAATATATCCACATGGTACACTAATAGCAACTAAATCTAAATATTTCCATAAATTTTGCTTATTTTTTTTACAAAAAGCATAAGTTGCTATTAAAAATCCAACAACAGCTCCATGATAACTCATACCCCTAATCCCTACAAATTCTCCATTATAAAAGGGATTAAAAATTTGCCAAGGATGTGTAAGATACCATAAAGTATGCGCATCATAAATTAAAATATAGCCTATTCTTGCACCTAAAATCACCCCTATTTCTACCCATATAAAATAGCTATCAAGCATAGCTTTAGAAATTCCCATATTGTCTTTAATCGCATAGTATTTTGCAGCCATTAAAGCAACAAGCAAGGCTAGCACATACATAATGCCATACCAATGCAATTTTAAACCAAAAATTTCAAAAGCCACTACATCAAAATTTGCATAAATATTTTGCCAAAATTCCATAAAAAGCCCTTATTATAAAACATATAATATAGCAAAAAATTGTTATAATTATAAAAATCACAAGGAGAGAAAATGAAAAAAATATTATTATTTTTTAGTATAATTTTATTTTTAAGTGCTTGCACTGGCAACCAAAAAACTTATTATATTTCTATGCCAAATTTTAAAAGCACTTTTGAAGAACATAACCACACAAATGCTAATAGCCCTAAAGTCAAAATCAATGATGTAGAAATTATAAAAAGTACTTTTTATAGTTCATATTTTGAGCAATCTACTCTAAATCAAAGAATCAACAAAAGCTTGGAATTACTCAAAAAACAACTTTTAGAAGATAGCAAAGCATTGCTTCAAAGTAAAGGATATATTATAGATAATGAAAATCCTGATTATGCTTTTAATATAGTTATCAATGCTAGTTTATATGAAGATAGGGTTACAAGAAATTCAAGTCTTGGAGGCGATAGCGTGGAATCTTCTTTTATGATTATTTTAGAAGCTCAAAGTCATTTAAATAATTTACACCAAGAAGATACTTTCCAAAGTACAACAAGCTCAGCAAAATTAAATGATCCTATTGTTTTAAATTATCCTATAAAAGGACAAGCAAGCATAGAAAGCTTTAGAGAGGTATACAGTGCTGTTCCTACTCAACTTAATGAAAGTCTTGCAGCAAGTGCTTTAGAAATTGATAAAGTTTTTGTTGCTTTTTATAAAGAAATCACATCTAGTTTAAAAACTAGCATAAAAGAAATCAAAGAAGAACCAAATACACAAGAAAACTCAGAAGTTCAAGATGTAAAACAAGATGATAAAAAAGAAGAAAAAGCTACTCCTTATCAAAATAATGAAGTAATCATTTTTGAATAGCTTGTGCGTAAAACACTTTGATCTTAAATTTAAGATTAATGTGTTTTTCTTCAGATTTAAACTCTACAGGAGTGCTAACTTCTATTAAATTTTTATATCTTTGCAAATCATTTAAAAAAGAATAAAAAGCTTGAGGATTTTTCATCTTTACATTAGCTCCAAACTGATATTTTAGATACTCTTGCTCTTTTTTAATAGGAATGAGATTGATTTTAACATCATCAAAGTAATTTTTCATAAATTCCAATAATTCTTTTTGTGAAAATTCTGTATTGATTTGAGCTAAATTTTGTGCATTCACCTTTTGAAACTCATCAATAACTTTTTCTAAAGCTTGCAACTCATTTATTGCTTTAGTGTTTTGAATTTGCTGGGTTGCTAATCTTGAATGTTCGATTTTATAATCTTTCAAAAAAGGCACGATTAAAAATAAAATCAAAATCGCACAAAGTGCTACAAATGAAAAAGAATAAATCAAGATTTTTAATACATCAGCTTCTTCTAAGCTCTTATCGTTTTTGCTCATACATTTCCTCTGGTATAGTGATATTTACACTTACAAAGCGATACCACCCATTTTCTAATTGATAATAACTTGTTTGAGAATTGGAAAAAATACTTCTTAATGGAGCCTCTAATAGCAATGCAAACATTTCTTTAGTAGGTGTAATGCCTCTTAAAATAAGCGATCTATCTTCCATTAAAACTTCATCTAAAGATATGTTTTTAGGCACCAAGGTAAAAAGATTTTGAATACTTTTTAATAAAACTTTATTTTTACCGTTTTCTTGTTCTTGCTCTAAATCTCCCAAAATCAACTCTGCTTTATCATTTTGTCTTACTAATTCTTGATATTTAAGCTTATTAGCATTAATTTGTGCGATAATTTGAGCTAATTCTTCTTTTTTATTATCAAGTTGTACAGACGCATAATAGCTTTTAAAAACTACCACAATAAATACTACAAAAATCAAAGCAATACTAATACTAGTAAAATAAATCCAAATTCTAGTAAAAAGATTAAAAACAGGTTTTATCTTAGGTTTGATTAGACTATATCTCATAGTTTTAAGTCCTTCACCATAAGTTCATTCATCAAATTTAAAGTATCTACAAGTTCTACTTTAGGTTTTATAAAAAGCTCATTTTCTAAATAATCAAGCGAGGTCGAACTAAAACTTTCCTCATCAAAAATCACAATTTCTTCCAAAAAGCTATTATCATACAAAGGATTTTGATAAAACTCTTTTACACTTGAGATGATGTATTCTATCATTTTCATATCTGAGCTAAAATTTTCTAAAGATTCCATAGGAAGCTCTTCTTTTTCTTCATCTAATTCCTCAAGTTTATCAAGCTCTTGACTCATTTCTTCTAAACTTTTTAAGTCATAATTTTGCTCATTTTCTTCTTCTTGATTTTCATCATCAATTTGTAAATCAAATTCTTCTTTAATATCATCAAAAAAATCATCTTCATCATAATTTTGACTAGCTATACTAAAATAACTTCCAAACAATATAGCTTCATTTTTACAAATTAGCATCGCAACAAAATCATGGTATCTATATACATAAAGGCCAATTTTTTCTTCAAAACCTCTATTTGTCATACAATGATAAAGCAAAGAAAAAGGCGAATAAAGTAAATCTAAACCACCAAAAGCCTCATAATCTTGCTCATATGAGCTTAAAGAATGATTAGATGCATACAATAAGCCATTATTAAAAGAAATACATTTGACACTACTTGCATCAACACCAAAATTAGAAAGATCTTTAAAATTTAAGCTTGGCACAACGCCTTGGGCAATAGGAGTAAAAAAAGTACATATATAATAAATTTGAAAATCTTTAGTTAAATTTTTTACATATTCTATAGCTTTTTCTTTATCTTCAAAGCTTTTTTCAAAAGTATCCACAGCTTGGGATTTTTTCCAAGTATGACATCTTATAATGTATTGTTTTTCATCATAGCAAATACAAACTAAAAGTTGTAAAATATACTTTCTAAAAAAAGATAACATAGTGTTTATCCTTTGTCTATTTGACTTATCATATCAAATTTTTCTTTTATCAATACTTTAGCTTCTTCTAAATTTAAATTTTGTATTTTGATTTCTTCACTTAGTCTATAGGTAATCTTAGAAAAAGGTTTAGGTAAGATCATTTTATCCCAACTTTTAAATTCCCAAAAAGAGCTTGCTTCGTAATTTAGCAAAAAAAGTGGAGCATTTTTTTTCAAAGCTATCATCACAGAACCATCTGAAACACTATGATAAGGCCCTCTTGGTCCATCTGGAGTGATAATCACATCATCGCCTTGATCTAAAATTTTAAAAGATTGTTTTAATAAAGCCAAAGCACCTTTGCTTGTGCTACCTCTTAAAGTATCCAAACCAAAAAAGGCAATATTTCTAGCAATGATTTCTCCATCTTTATGGTGTGAAATCATCACATAAGCCTTTTTTCCTTTAATACCCATTTTACGATAGGCAAAAGGCATTAGAGCAAGACGCCCATGCCAAAAAAGTATCACACATGATCTTTTTGGAAGCTTTTGCCCTAAATAAACCTTTCTACAAGTTAAAAAAATCAGCCATTGTAATAAAAAAATTCCAAAAGCTAAAAGATTAATCTTAAAGGATTTCGCCATTTAACACCATACGCCTAGGATTGGTGATTTTTACTTTTTTCATTTGTCCTAATAACTCTTCACTACCTCTAACTTGAATCAAAAAGTTATTATCACTTCTACCTGCCACAAAACCTTCACTTCTTAATTCTTCAAATAAAACTTCAAATTCTTTATCTTTTTGTTTTGCAATAATTTCATCTAAAATTTCTGTATGTCTTGCCTGTAAAATACTCAAGCGTTTTGAAGCTATATCATCAGGAATTTGATTTGGCATAGTTGCAGCTTTAGTTAGTGGTCTTTTAGAGTATTTAAAAGAAAACATTTGCTCAAATCGCACTTTTTCAAGCACATCCATAGTATCTTCAAAGTCTTTATCGCTCTCACCTGGAAAAGCTACAATCACATCAGTAGAAATACTCACATCTTTACACATAGAACGCAATTTCAATGCTCTATCTAAATACCACTCTTTAGTATAACCACGTTTCATAGCCTTTAAAATTTCACTTGAACCACTTTGCAAAGGCATATGCATAGACTTACATACTTTAGGATTTTTAGAAAAAACCTCTAAAAATCTATCATCCATATGTAATGGGTGTGGGCTTGTAAAGCGAATACGCTCTAAACCTTCGATTTCACTTAACCTTTCCAAAAGATCTGAAAAATTAATCTTTTCATGTGCATTAGAAAATCTTTTACCATAATTATTAACATTTTGCCCTAGTAAAAAAATCTCTTTAGCACCTTTAGAAACAGCTTTCAATGCTTCATTTTTAATAATCTCAAAAGGTATAGAAATTTCATCTCCTCTTGTGTGAGGCACTATACAATAAGTACAATGTTTATCACAACCTATAGAGATATTAATATAAGTTTTATAAAGGCTATTTCTAAAATCTGCAAAAGCATAATTACTCTCATCAAAATCTATATCATTACCTAAAAATTTTGGCGTATTTACAGCCTTTGTGATCTTAGAAACATTTCTAGCACCCAAAACAAAATCCACATTTGGAGCACGCTTAAAAATCTCATCTCCTAAATGTGAAGCAGTGCAACCACAAACTCCTATTTTAGCGCCATTTTTTTTGATTTTTTCAAAACTTCCAACTTCTGAAAAAAGCTTATGCACAGGCTTTTCACGTACCGAGCAAGTATTGATTAAAATCAAATCTGCTTCTTTTGCGTCTTGAGTTAATTCGTAATTTTCTTTTTCTTTAAGTTCGGCTATCATATGCTCTGAATCACGCACATTCATAGCACAACCTAAAGTTTGTATAAAAAGTTTTTTACTCAAAGAATGTGTACCTCATACATAAAATCTGTATCATCTAAACCATATTTGATCGTTCTATGATAAACACATTTTCCTTTTTTTTCAAAATGCTCTACCAAAGCGATTAATTGCTTATGTGCATTGTCTTTATCAAAATAGAAAAATTTTTGACCTTCTTTATCCACAGCCTTTTCAATACTTTCTAAACTTATACTTTTTGGCTTTTCATCAACAGAGGTTCTTGCTATTTTTAAATCCATATCATCATCCTCAAGTTTTTTTAATCTGAAATTATAGCAAATTTTACTTTTAATTAAACTTATTAAAGATATAATTTTATTCTTCAAACTTTTAAAATCCAAAATTAAGGTTGTATTGTCATTATGGAAAAAATCACAGATATAATTGAATCCATTGCTAATGAGAAAAATTTACAAATAGAAGATGTAAGAGAAAGAGTTAAAAAAGCACTTATTAATACTGCTAAGAAAATTTATGGTGATAAGTATGAATTTTTTGTTGATTCAGGTAAAAATTTACAACTTTATCAAAAAATCATCGTGGTAGCTGATAATGATGAAAGATTAGAAAATGAAAATGAGCATTTTATCGCCTTAAGTAAAGCAAGGGCTGAAGCTAAAGACGTAGAAATTGGCGATGAGCTAACTTATGAATGTTCTTTAGAAAATTTAGGCCGCACTGCTGTAAATATCTTACATAAAGAATTAGAATACAATATACAAAAACTCTTAGAAGAAAAAATCTATGAAAAATACCAAAAAATGGTAGGACACATGGTTTTTGGTAGCGTGGTAAGAGTAGATAGTGAAGAAAATACTTATGTAGAAATTGATGAGTTTCGTGCATATTTACCTAGAAAAAATCGTATCAAAGGTGAAAAATTTAAAGTAGGCGATGTGATTAAAGCTGTTATTAGGCATGTATATATTGATAAATCAGGTATGAGAATGGAGCTTAGTAGAACTAGCCCTAAATTTTTAGAAGCTTTATTAAAAGCTGAAGTTCCTGAAATCAAAGATGGTCTTATAAATATTTATGCAAGTGCAAGAATTCCAGGCGAGAGAGCAAAAATCATCTTACAAGCTAATAGTCCAAGCGTTGATGCAGTAGGAGCAACTGTAGGCATAAAAGGAGTTAGAATCAATGCTGTAAGCAAAGAATTAAAAAATGAAAATATCGACTGCATTGAGTATTCTAATGAAATGGCAATCTTAATCACTAGAAGCTTAGCCCCAGCAATTATAAACTCAGTTAGCATTGAAGATAAAAAGGCTATTGTAACGCTAAATAGTGAGCAAAAAAGTAAAGCCATAGGAAAAAGTGGTATTAATATACGCTTAGCTAGTATGCTTCTTGGATATGAGATAGAGCTTAATGAAGTAAATAATGAAGATAAAACTAATAACCAAGAAGAAGCATTTAAAAACTTAAAAGCTTTATTTGGAGAAAATTAAAGCTGCTTACCGACAGTTTGTTCGGTAAGTTTTTTTTTCAAAACCAAATCTACAATCTCTTGCTCTCTTTTGTTTGCCTTTTGGCAATGATTTTTATCAAAAAAATCTGTAATTTTAATGACTATTTTAGCCCATCTTTTATCGCGTTCCCTCCAAGCATGAGATGATAAAGACTCCCAAGCATAACCATTAAACAAAGTAGCATTGACAAAATGATCAAGCGCTCTCACACCTTGTCTAACCCTAGCAGGATTACCGAAAGTTCCCACTATAACAATAAAAAGATAACTAATCACCGCCAAAGGAACAATAGCGCAAAGTAGTATGGTTCCTGCTAATTTTTCTTTCATTTTTGCCTTTTTATAAATCTTATATTCATACCATTTGCTGATCTTATAGTCAGTCTTCCTACTATATCAGGCACGAAATTTTCTTCTAATTCTAACTTATAAGTCCTTAAAATATTAGCTAAAATCAAAACAGCCTCTTGCATAGCAAAGCCCTGCCCTATACACACACGCTCTCCCATGCCAAAAGGCATATAAGTATCTTTTTTAATCTTGCTTTTATCTTCATGGCGACTTGGATCAAACTCATGCGGATTTTCCCAAAAACTATCATGTCTATGGATGAGCCATGGAGCTACTACTACGCCTGAACCTTTTTTGATAAGCTTATCTCTCATTTTGTTATCATTTCTTGCTTCTCTAGCAAAAAAGCCAACTGGTGGATAAAGTCTTAAACTTTCTTTAAACACATTTGTAAGATATTTCATCGCTCTAATATGTTCTATCTTAAACTCCTCATCACCCGCAACTTGCATGATTTCTTCATAGGCTTTTTGTTGCTCATTTGGAGAAATACTTAAAATATATAGTGTCCAAGTTAGCGAGCTTGCAGTAGTTTCATGGCCTGCTAAGAAAAGCATAGCAACTTGGTCTAAAATTTCATTAAAAGAAAATCTCTCATTTGTGTCTGCATCCACCACCATAAGTAATGATGATAAAATATCTTCATATTTTCCTTGATCATTTAGAGCATTGTCATATCTTGGTTTTATAATATCTGATAAAACTTTGCGTATAGTAGTGCCTGCTTTAAGTCTTTTTCTCTCACCCAAAAGATTTGAAAGCCAAGTTGGGAAGCGAAACATTCTTCGCATAGCTGTTTTAACTGTTTCTTCTTGCACAGTTACAAAAGCATCTAAAACAAGTTTGCCTTTTTGCTCATCAAATTTTGATGACATGATGGTTCTAAAAATCACATCTGCAGTTACAAAAGTCATAGCTTCATCTACTTCTATAACTGCTTTATCTTCATATTTTGCAAATCTTGCCATCATATCAGAAGCTGCTTCACTCATCAAATTAAAAACTTTAGAAATTCTTGTCATTTCAAAAGAAGGTCTTAAAAGCTCTCTTTGCTTTTCCCATACTCTATCATTAGTTGTAAAAATGCTTATACCTAAAAGTGGCTCTAAAAGCTCATGTAAAAGTTGGCTTTTTGGGTATTCTCTAACCTCATCTACCATAATTCGTCTAACTTCTTTTGGATCATTTACTACATATAGATCAAATCCGGGCATTTTTACTCTACCCATCATCATCTTATAGCTTCGCTCATAAAGTCCATCAAGCCATGATCTTCTTTTTAGCAAAAAAGTAGTTAATGTGGAAGCTTTATTTTTATAAGGCTTTGGATGAAAAGGACACTGACCCATATTTTTCTCCTATTTAATTTTTTCTTCTAGTTTATTTTTACCTATGATAAATTCAAAAAAGTTATATACTCCTTGAATTTGTGTGGCAAATAAATATAAAAAATGTGCTTTATATTTGTCTTTTTTGATTTTTTTATAATCTTTGCTTTTATATAAGGTATGAAATTTAGCCGAAAGGTATTTTGGACTAAATTGCGCCTTTACCCCGCTTGTGCGTATGAAATCAACTTGTGCAAAACAAGCTCCATCAATAATAGAAGTAAAATCATACCAAATTAAATTTTTACCTCCTAAATACTCTAAATCTTTTCTAAACTCAAAAGATCTTTTTTGATAGCTTACCAAAGGTATGCACTCACCTAAAGTTAAAACCTTTAAATTTTCAAAAGAAATATTTTCTTTTTCACATTTTCTAAGCACTTTTGCTAAAACATTTATACAAAGTACTGTTCCTACACTGTGCGCACTTAAGATGAGTTCATAATTTTTATCATTTACATTTTCTTTTAGTTTTTCAAAAATAATCCTAGCAAAATCATTCATTCTTAATTCAAGTTCGCCTTGGGAATTTTTCTCCCAGTTTGCACAAAAAGAACAAATTCTAGCTATCCAAAAAACAGCTAATTTCTTGCCTAATTTATAAAATATTTTTGGCAAAAATACTAATGATAAAATAAAAACCAAAATTCCCAAAACAATATGAAAATTTTGCAAATACAACAAACTTCCAAAAGCACAAAATAAAGTAAAAATCAAACTCAAAAGTACATAAAAAAATGGATAATATCCTGTGATAAGTTGGTGCGGGGATTCTTTACCAAATTTTAAAAAAAGTCCTGTGATGGTATAAATTCTAAAAAAACTATAGCAATCACTCAAAGCATCTTTTATACCTTCTGACCAGTTTTTTTTGACTATATCATTCCAGCTTAAAAAGGTGTAAGTGGTGCTTGTATGTGGTGTTTGAATTTGCCAAAAAGCATATGCATTAGCTTGAGCTTTTGATAAAGTATAATCATAATTTAAAAGTGCATTTTGCTCGACTAAATTTTTTTTAAACATAGCATAATAATGCCTATATCCTCTAGGATCATAACCAGCTATATAAAAAACATCTCTTTTTTGACACAATTTATCCATTAAAATCCCAAATAAACTCAAAATGAATTTAAAAATATAGCTAAAGTTATTATCTTTGTCAAATGCTTATTTAAAGGCTAAATGAGGGGTTTTTACTCTGAAATTATTCATTAAAAAATATTTTATAAAATAAATAAAAAATTATAAAATCAAGAAAGAACTTATGGATATAATCTTACTAGGTGGTAGTAATAGTGTAGTTAAAAATGGTCTTAGAATAGGTCTTGAAAATAAAGACATTACACTACATAATTACGCTTTGGGACTTAGCACTTCTTTACAAAATCTTTATGAGTTAATACGTCATGAAAAAACTATAAACAAAAGTGATTTTCTCATCAGTGAATCAAATATCAATGATTATTTAAGTCCTATGAGTTTAAATATTATACTTAGAAATATTGATTATTTTTACGAAGAACTTTACAAAGCAAACAAAATTACCATAGTGCTTATACTCCCCATACCAGCTTGTAATGATAAATCAAAAGCCATCAATGAAGCTCATAGGAAAAATTGTGCTTATTATGGTTTTAATCTAATCGATGTAGATCTTTACTACCAAAAAAATAATCTTTATGATTTTGATCAAAACTATAAATTCCACCCTATGCCACTAGCTATGCAAGAGCTTGGTAAAAACATCATTAAAAATTTACATAGCTTTAAAAAATCCAAAGAAAATATCATTTGCTCAAAAAGAAAATTTCACATCTTTGCGCCATCAAATTTAGCTAAAATAGAGCATAAAAACTCATTTTTTTGTGAAAAAACTACAAAGATTAAAGCTGGTGAAAAAATCATTTTTCCAAAAGAGTTAAAAAACTATCAAATCTTAGGTATACACACTTGGAATCACACTAGTTCATCAACCCATGCTATATCATCTATAAATATTGAAAACTCATCTTTTAAATTAGTAAAAAATTTTGGACTTATCAATACTTTTCAAGATATACAAAATGAAAAAGCAATTTGTGATGAGCAAACCTTTTTGTATGTTAATACACAAATTATCAAGCAAAGTGAAGAAAGTTCGGGCTTAAGCATAGCAAATGAAAAAACACCGAGGCTTGATTATGTGGATTTAATAGGAATTTTACTTTTAGAAAATGATAATACAAGAATTGAATATAAAAATCATCCTACAAATGCTCATGATTCTTTAATACCACCCATAGCATTTTATAAAGAACTAGTACTAGAATATCATGAACTAAAAAAACTTGATATGCAAACATTTTTACAAAGTCAAAATCATAATCTTTTGCGTTTCTTAAATCACAAAGGCTTAAAAAATGAATATGAAATCTTTATCCACCAAAATAATAAACTTTATGGAGCTAGCTTAAGGATAAAAGAAAGACTAAGCTATAAACTTGGGGAAGCTATCATGAAAAATAGCAAAAGTTATTTGAATTGCTTTAAAATACCCTTTGAACTAAGAAAAGTCAAAAAAGAGCATTTTAAAAATCAAAAAGATCAAAAAAATCTACCACCACTAAAAGCCTATGCAGACTACAAACACGCTCAAATAGCCAAAACACACTTGCCTTATCTTTTAGGTAATGCACTTTTGCGAGCTTCAAGAACTCCTTTTAAAATAGGGTATTTAAGCTTACCTTTTAAACTAAAAAAGATTGCAAAAAACTATAAAAAGAAAATTTAATCCAAACTAGTATTTTTGAAAAAATTCCCATTAACTTGGGTTTTATATATCACATAATTTCTAAATTTAGCGTGCAAAACAACATCGGGTTTATATGCTCTGCATTCTTTCCAAAAAGTATGCAAACTTTTTTGATAAGTCAAACCTTCTACATCATAAAAGGCTTTTCCCATAACTTTTAAAGGGCTATTGTGATATAAAGCAGAAAGTCCTACTGTGCTATTTATGACTATAGTACCTCTTGCATTGATTAAGAGCGTAGGTAAGTGCAAATCATGTACATATAAAATTCTACCCTCGACATTGTATTTTAAACTCAAATCTTCTATAAGCTTAGTATAGTCTCTGTAGCCACGATCCATAGGATGGTGCTTAAAAACTAGATAAGACTTTGCTTTAGCATGATTAGCAAAAGAGATGATCACTTCTTCTATAAATTTTTCTGTAGTTTTTTTATAGTGATGAGATAGTTGAGTATCATTGTGCACTTGCAAAATAGCTAAAAAATACTTTTGTTTTAGGGAAAGAATTTTTTCATTTAAACTTTTTTCTGTGATTTTGTATTTGTTTTTTCTATATACTGAGCAAAGCCAAGGTAAAAAATCAAATAATTTTAAACTTCTATGATGTAAAGAATTATTAAAATACCAAGAAAATAAAAAAGCAAAAAGCCAGTATAAAAACGAAGCAAAGGCCATATTTCTAAAAGTGCTTGAGAAAGTTTTAAATTTAAAATCTTTATCAAATTTTTTCTGACTTAGATAAAATTCTTTTTCTCTTGGTAAGGTCGAGTTTGCATTCACTCCATCTTTTTCAAAAGTAATGAAGTTTGGTCTTATATAACCTTCTTCAAAAATCCATACTTCAATACCCATTTGCTTAGCAACGCTAATGGCGATTTCATGCACTTTTCTACAATCATTGTACATAATAACAACTTGAATTTGTTTTTCTTCAAAAAGCTTTTTATAAAAGTCTTCAAGCTCGGCTAAACTTTTAGTGTAATTAATACTTTTAAAAGGATAAAAGAAAAAATCTCCACCATTAAAATTTACTTTATAAACCTTAGCTTGCGGAATTTTTGTAGCAATTTTACGAAAAAATCCACCCACAGGTCCTTGGAGTAATAAAACATTTTTACCAGAAAATTTTTTTAACTTCTTACTTAAATTCATCTAATCAAAATAAATTCTATTAATCTTCTTATTTTTCTTAATATATAAATTCTTATATCCATAAACCAACGCAAATAAAATTTAGAAAAATAATCTTTTTGCATTTTTAACATTATATCTAATGCAAGCTCAACTTCACATAAATTTTTACTTTTTGGATGGATGTATCTTGGATAAAGGATCAAAACACCAGCAACAAGCTCTTCTAAACTAAGCACTCTTGTGCGTCTTGGAATTTCATACAAATCACTTGTCAAACCCCAGCCTGCATAAAAAGGCTTGCCATATACTACTACTTTTTTGCCACGCAAAAGAGCGTCAAAACCACTTGTAGAAGTTATAGTATGCACTTCATCACAAGCATTTATAGCACTATCTATGCTGACATTTTCTATAATCTCATCACAGTATTTTAAAATAATGCTTTTATCTTTTAAACCTTTGCGGTTACCACTTAATACATCAGGATGAGGTTTAAAAACTATAAAGGCGTTTTCGTTGGCCTTTCTTACATTTTGTAAAAGCTTTAAGGTATCATAACCTGATCCACCTAAGATCATAGAAGCATCATCTTCTACTTGAGCGGGGATTAAAATGATTTTTTTATTTGTATTAAAATTTAATGTTTCATGTTTTAAACCATTATACTTTGAAAATTTATTGTGTGTAATGGTAGAGATGAGCTTTTTAGCTCTTTGTTTTAAACTTTCATCAAATTCATGATTTTGCAAAATATCTTCTAAATCACTTGGTTTACTTGGATCAACATACAAGCCTTTGCTATCTACTATCAAAGAAAAAGGGCGTGTAAGATCTGAGCCCAAAAAAACCGAGCGTAAAAAGCCATCTTCTACTAAGAAAATTTCATTATTAAAATCTTTAGCTAGCAAAGCTTTATCATACTTTTTGCCCCAGATGAAAATTTTATCTTTAGGATTTAAATTCGCTTTATAGAGTTCGTCAAGTGAGTTTAAAAAAATGATTTTATTATTCTTGGCTTTAAAAAATGGCTTCATAAACCAACGCTTCCATAAAGTAAAACCTAAAAAATACAAAGTATTTGAATTAGCTTGCTCTACCTTTTTATATTTTGTTAAAGTATAAATAGTATCAAAAATATCACTTTTTTGATTTAAGTAAGGATTAAAATACTCACTATATAAAATATAAGCAGCATAAAAAACCTCTTCTAAACTTCTTTTTTTAAGTCTTCTTTTGCACGCTTGCTTATCTTGAGTTAAACCCCAGCCTGCATAAAATGGCACACCATAACACACACATTCGCTTCCTAACATCAAAGCTTCAAAACCCATACCAGAAGTTTTAGTATAGACTTTTTTAAAATGACTTAGTAATTCGATGGGATTATAATTTTCTTTTATAACAACACATTTACTTGGTAAATCTTGTGCGTTAAAATCACTTTGCTTTTTACCGCTTAATACATCAGGATGAATTTTAATGTAAACTTTAGCATTTGGATTTTCTTTAATAGCATCATTTATGATATCTTGAGTTGAGAAATTATCAGCTAGGCCAAATTTTAATGAAGTATCATTTGCTACTTGAGTGATGATTAATACGCGTTCTTCATTAGATCCAAAAAGCTCTCTTGGCACGCAAAGATTATTATTATACTTGCTAAGTTTTTCTTTTTTTATAAGCTCTATAGCCTTTTTTGCTTGCTCTAATTCTTCGGCGCTAAACTCATAAGTGTTTAAAATATTTTCAAGTTTAGATGGAGTCATAGCATCATAGTAAATTCCCACATCATCTTTGACGATAGAAAAACTCGGGCTATTTTCTACACCTAAATTTAATGAGCGTAAAAAACCATCTTCTAAAAGCACTAAAGAACCACTAAATTTTTTATGAAGATAAAAAGCACATTTACCAGTACGTTTTCTCCCCCATCCTATAAACTTTTTCCTATGGAATATTTGAACAAAATTATTTATATAAAAATAATAACCACTCAACACATTAACTCAAAAAATCTTTTTCATTGGTATATACATATAACACCATATTGTTTAATTAAAAAAACTTTAATTATGTTACAAGTATTATAGCTTAATTTATCAATTATATGCGAACAAAAAATGTAATTTTATTATTCTATAAGCCAATCATATATTATTACTTCCCTAATTTATTTTTACTCGTACATACAATCAAAAAATAATATTTTTAAACTTGCCCTGTTTTATTCTGCTTTCCTTTATAAATAATTGCTTCAAGCATTTCCTTACATTCCTCATAGACCCTCTGCTCCCTAAAGCGTTCTTTGGTTATATTTCCATCTAAATATTTCAATTGCTTTTCACAACAACCAATAACTTGATTCCATTGCTCCAAATCAAATAAACTAGATCGTTCATCAATAAAATCTCTATAATCCATCATAATTTTGTATTTATACATGTCATTATTTTTTTGTCTCATTAAAAGCCTATCTGCTTCTAAAAAAACCCTCATGGCTTCTTTAATATCTATATTGTGGCTTACGGATTTTTTAAGATATAATCTAGCTTGTTGATTATCAATTTTAGTCTTATCATAGTTAGTCTTTTCTGCTTTTTCATAAGCAGTAGATAGTTTTTGCTGCGCCTGATCTAATTCATTATACATCATAAAGCACATTGCATATTGTAACCAGTATTGAGGATCTTGTATTAGCCATTCGAACTCCCGTTTTAAGCTTTCATAATAATTTTTTAGCTTATCAATTTTACCATTATCTAATAATAATCTCTCTATAAATCTAAATCTGAATAAATTTTTTCTTATAAGATTAAGCTGTCCATCTCTATTTGATTTTTTACCAATAAGACGCAAAATATCTAAAAAATATTCAATAGTTTCATTTGCAAAATATATTTTCAATATTAGCAATGAAAAAATTGGCGACTTAACAAAAACCTCATTACCCCTATTTATCAAATTCAAACCAATGATATTTTCAAGATTTTCATCTTGATAGATAGATAAATCATGCTCACCAACAATCTCTTCTAATAATCCTATTGATATTGGAATATCCATGAGATTTAGTAAGCATATAGCAAAAACCTGTTTTTTACTTATTTGCTTACTAAAGAGATTATTCAAAATCTTCACAATTTTTTCTTTCATTTGTTCTGAATTTAAAACCTCAATTAAGATTAATGCAATTTCTTTTTTGCATTTATCGCTTAATATTATTTTTTTGTAATTTTCTGTATATCGTTGCTTGTTTTTCTCTGAAGACGGATACCAAATTCCATGATATTCAATAATACGATAAAAGCATTCCAATTCCGAATCACTCAGAGTATCTATTTCTAATATACACGCTTTATTGAGATATTCATTTTCTTTCAAATATCTATAATGCTCGTGTGTTCTTGCAGCAAGAATGATTGTTAAATGTTCATAATGCAATTTAATATATTCCAGAAGATAAGTATGTCTAACATAAGAATCTATTATAACTATAGGTTCTTTATTATTCTTAGCAATCTTATCAATATCTCTTTTGGCAGCAACTTCATCGCCAGTAGTACTAAGCATAAAAACCTGTCTACTACTAGCCAAATGTGTAGCTAATTGCTTTAAGAAAATTGTCTTACCATTACCAACATCTCCAATAACTACTAATAATTTTTTTCCATTTTTTATATTTTCCAATGCACTATCTATTTTGTCTCTAGAAATTAAAAATGGAGGTTTATTGTGTTGCCGAATTATCTCATCTTCTATCATCTTATCTTTTATTTTTCCATATATAAGAAAATTTAATGCGTCTTTTTCGGCAATTGCACTTTGAGATTGCCCAATATACTCAATTTTCCGAAAACGTTCAAAAAATATATCTTCTTTTGTACAAACAAAAGTATTCTGCTCGATTAATTGTGCAAATTTTTTCACACCAATTGAATATACTTTTCCATATTTCTCATATTTAAATTTATCTATTTCATTAATACCTTCACGATGAATAAACACCACCTTATCTTTTATTTGTAAGTTATTATGATACAATATTTTTTCTATATCTATATCATACAACGAATATCCTATAAAGATCACTACCGAAGCAAGTTCCAAATCATTTATAAAGTATTTTTTCCATTCTGTATTATTAAAAGCATCATATGAAATATACGATGATGAAGTAAGTTTAAAACTATTTTCCAGAGTACTTTTGTTAAGTTTTTCAATTTTCCCATTAATATGAAGGCAAATATTTCCTTCGTCAATAAAGTCATCTTCTAAATCTTTACTTTCAATACGAATACCACTCTTCTTAGCTGCCTCCTCTATAACATTATCATAATTAGTAGTATAAATTCTTCTCCACGGTAAAGAAGCAATAGATATATGATACGAGCTTACCTCTTTCACCGTAAAAGTATCTTTCATTTGTCTTATGAATTCTTTTAATTTCTCTGGATTATCTTTACAATATCCTTCTATAAAAAAATCAGCTATTTCAGATAATTTTCGCTCATTATCGTCAGGTCTATTCATCAATTTACATATCATCTCTCTTAATTTACTACCAACAGGTAACTTTCCATTAAAACCAATAGCACCATGAGAAAAACCAGCTCCAACAAATAAAACAGCTCTACCATTTTGTATTTTTTTAATTATATCTTTAAGATTATTCTCTGTAGTCATATCAATCCTTTGTTTTTTATATTATATATAAAAAAACAAATATACCAAAATATTAACAACATCACATAGCAAAATCAGTCAAAACTTAAAAATACGGAATGTTAGTAATAAAAATTGCTTTGCAAACAAAATTCCATTTATTTTACTTTGATTTTTAACATGAAATTTATACCCATATTTGATCTTTCAAAATAAAATATTTTTATTGCTTTTGAAATTTTTATTAAATTCTTTTAAATTAAAATAAAAGGATTAACATAAGAATGCAAGAAGCAACTGAAAAGCTTAAAGACATACCTGCAAAAAAGGTAAGTATGGATTAAAACAAAAGATTATAAGCTTATTACTTACTATAATGAGAATATGAAACCAAATTATCAAAAATAATCTGTATAACCAACACCATATATGAATTGTTTATTAAACAATTTAAAAGAAAAAACATCGTATCATTTTTAATTCATCACATGCAACTACATATATTTTACACCACTTTGCAATTTAATGCTTTAAAATATATTAAAAAATATTAAGATATACTAGAATATAAAAAATTTATTTGATACAGAAAATAAAAGTTTATTTAAAATATTAAAATAACAAATTTAATCTATACGTTGATTTATATACAGTGCTATTGGATCTACCCAAGCACAAGCACTTAAAAAATTTTGATAATCTTGCGGAATCCCAATATCGATAAAATAATCATCAAAAATTTTAGTTTGTATTTTCAATACTTTATGATTTTTTTGCAAAAATTCCTCAAAAGAAAATTTTTTCTCCAAATTAAATTCATCAAAAATATCTTTTTTCAGTAAATATATACCACCATTGATTAGACCTTGCTTTTTAAATACCTTTTCTTCAAAAGATGTTACAATACCTTGATCATCAACTTTTACAGTACCATATCGATCGAAATTTTGCATTTGCTTTAGCGCGATGCAAATTTTACTATCTTTTAAAACAAGTTTTTTTAGATCAATATCAAATATAGTGTCACCATTTAAAACATAAGCTTGATTTTGTATCAATTTCAAAGCATCTTTTATAGCTCCACCTGTACCTAAAAGCTCTTTTTCAATATTATAGCGTATTTTCATACCTTCAAATTCATCTTTAAAGCACTCTTGGATAAGTTCATATTTATATGAAACACTTAAAACAACTTCAGTAATTCCTTGTTTTTTTAAATACTCTAAGACAAAAGTTAAAAATGGCTTTCCATTAATCGGTGCCATAGGCTTTGGGAGATCTTGCACTACACTTTTTAACCTTGTGCCAAGACCTCCTGCTAAAACTATAGCTTGCAATCAAATCCCTTACCAAAAAGCTCTTCTTCTACTATAGCACAGATGATATGTCCTATCAAAATATGCGCCTCTTGAATCCTTGGTGTGCAAGTTGATGGCACTTTAATACAATAATCGCAAAGTTCATTCATAGAACCACCGCTAGCTCCGGTTAAACCTATACTTAAAATTCCTTTTTCTTTACAAATTTCTAAAGCTTTTAAGATATTTTTACTATTTCCACTTGTAGAAATTCCTATAAATACATCCCCATTCACACCTTGAGCTTGCACTTGTCTTGCGAATAAATTTTCATAACCATAGTCATTGCCAATAGCTGTCAAAATACTTGTATCAGTACTTAAGGCAATACTTGCAATACCAGGTCTGTCAAAGTAAAATCTACTCACAAACTCCCCAGCTATATGCTGTGCATCGGCTGCACTTCCTCCATTGCCTGCTAGTAAAGTTTTATTGCCATTTTTATAAGCGTTGATCACTTTTAAAGATACCTCTTTAATTAAGCTGATCATATCATTATCATTTAAAATCTTAGTTTTAATATCAATTGAATCACTAAAATGAGATTTTATATATAAATTTAAATTTTCCACGATTTTGCCCCTTCTTTAGTGAAGTAGAACTCTTGCACATATCCTTGCTGTTCATTTAGAATTTTTTTAAGTTTATATTTTTTTATAGGATCAACCATAAAAAACATAAACCCTCCAGCGCCTGCTCCACTTGTTTTACCACTATAGGCGCCATTTTCCATGGCTAAGTGATAGATTCTTTCAAGCTCATCATTGCTTACTATATCAGAAATGATCTTTTTTGACTGCCATGACTTGCCTAAAATTTGAGCTATTTTATCAAAATCAGCTCTAAATAACGCTTCTTTCATATCTAGTGCATCTTGCTTTATCGCATGCATAGCATTAAGAGAGTTTTCATCTCCTAGTTTTCCTTTTTTATGTTCTTCTATATCTTTAGCCTCTCTAGTAATATTTGTAAAATAAAGCAAAACTCTAGCCTCAAGCTCACTTGCTATCCAATTTTTAATGCGTAAAGGATTAACTATAACTCTTTTTTGATCATAAAATTCCATAAAGTTAAACCCACCAAAAGTTGCAGCGTATTGATCTTGTGCACCGCCTACGATGGCCATATCCTCTCGTTCAATCTCATACGCTAAACGTGCGATCTCATACTCACCCAAAGGCAAATTCAGCCACTCAGCAAATGCTTTGATAATACCCACAACCAAAGTAGAGCTACCACCAAGCCCGCTACCACTTGGCACATCTGAATAAGTATGCAAAGAAAAACTTAAAGGTTTTTTAATATATTCTTTTACCAAACGATTGTAAATTGCTTTATAAAGATCTAACTTACTATCATTTTCTAAAAAATCTTTGCTTTTATACTCTGCTTTTAAATTCGTATCTGATGAATCAAAAATGATTTTTCCGTCATTTCTTTCTATCAAAGTACAATGCACATATAAAGATATAGTCGCATTTAAAACATAACCTGTGTATTGATCACAATATAAATTTATATCAGTACCCCCGCCGGCTAAACCTAAGCGCAATGGGGTTTGGGAGCGAATTATCATAACTACTACCTATTAAGTGGGATTCTACCCATAGAAATTTCTTTTCTCCAATGATTTAGCAAGTCTTCAAACATCTGCCTAGCTGGAATTTCTGGCCTCCAATTGATATAACTTTTGATTTTAGTATTATCAAACATTTGATAATCTGCATCAATAGGACGCAATCTTTCTTCATCTTGTTCCACTTTGATATCTTTTCTTGTAGAAAGACTCAAAAGTATATCGATAACCTCAGGAAGTTTAAAAGCCTCTTCACCTGCTATATTAAAAGCTTCACCATAAGGAACTTTTCCTTTTTCACTTTCTAATGAGAGTAAATAATAAGCCCTTATAGCATCTCTGGCATCTTGAAAAGTTCTCACGCTTGATAAATTCCCTACTTTAATAACTGGCTCTTGATAACCCGCTTCAATCAATGCGATTTGCTTTGCAACTGTACTTTCAAAAAACACATCAGAACGTCTTGGACCACTATGAGTTCCCATCCTAGTGACATAAGTTTTTATATCATAAGCCTCACCGTAAAATCTTCCCAAATAATCTGTACCGATTTTACTTATACTATAAGGACTTGCGCCATGAAAGGTTGTATCCTCATTTAACTTAACACCTACTTTTGCTCTACCATAAACCTCACTAGAAGAACACACATGCACTACAGGATCATAGCCATCTTTAGCTTTTAACAATCTAATATTTTCTAAAATATTTGCTGTGCCTATGATATTAGTTTGTAAGGTTTCTATAGGTATATCAAAAGAGGTTTTTGGATAAGACTGTGCAGCCAAATGAAAGATCACATCCGGTCTTTTGCTTTCAAAAAGCTTTTGAATGCTTGAATAATCATTCAAATCAGCATAAAAAATGCCAATTCTATCTTTTTTATTGATCCTGTCGCTTAGATGATAGATATTATCCATAGGTTCTTGCCAACGCATCATGCCTATAACTTCATAGTCAGTATTTTCTAGTAAAAAGTCCGCCATTTGCGACCCAACTTGGCCTGTAAAACCTGTAATTAACGCTGTTTTTTTCATAGACTATCCAATACTTTTTTAAATAAACTAATTTGTTCGCTAATGCTAAACTGGTGATTACCCACAAAAAATCCTTTTTCGTGGATATATTTTGCATTTTTTAATTCTTGATGAATTTCATAGTCAAAATATTTAATCACCTCATTTTGTGTAAAATCTCCAGTAGCTATAGGACGATATTCTATATCATTTTCTTCTAATTTTTTAATGATATCTTTTCTTTGTAATTTTGAATTTGATCTAATTACCAAAGAAAATCCAAACCACGAACTACTTCCAATTTCTTTTTGCATAATAAATTCAGGATGGTTTTTAAAATACTCACAAAATAATTTAGCATTTTCTCTACGGTGTTTTAAAAACATAGGTAATTTTTTAAGCTGTTCTATACCAATAGCTCCACTCATTTCCACCGGACGCACATTATACCCTGGCAATACAAAACGGAATGACTCACTAAACCAATCATCACTTTTATTGGCTACTAAATTTTCTTTTGGAAGGTTTCTAGTCCAACCATGCGCTCTTAAACATAACAAAATATGATACAGCTCCTCATCATCTGTAACTACAAAACCACCTTCCATTGTAGCCATATGATGAGAAAAGAATGTTGAAAAAGTTCCCATAATACCAAAAGTTCCAGCTTGCTTTCCCTTATATTCTGCACCCATTGATTCACAGTTATCTTCTAGTAAGATAATATCTTTTCCCTTAATAAGATTATTAATCGCATCAAAATCATTAGGATTTCCCAATAAATTTACAATCATGATCATTTTTGTTTTATCGCTAATGGCACTACTTAAAGCATCTAAGTCGTAATTTAGTGTTTCTAAATCTATATCTACAAATTTTAATTTCAAGCCATACTGATAAAGCGGGTAATAAGTAGTACTCCATGATACTGCAGGAACTATAACCTCATCCCCTCTTTTTAATTTAGGATTTTTTGTATAAAATAAGGCTGCCGTTGCTATCAAATTTGCAGTTGAACCTGAACTTGTCATAACCGCATACTTAGAACCTGCAAATTTAGCAAAATCTTTTTCAAATTCAGTCACCTTTTTACCCATAGTAAACATATCGCTTTTGATAACATCTTGTATTGCTTGCAATTCCTTTTCATCCCAAGTTGATGAGGCTAACGTATACTTTTTCATTTTACTCCTTTTGTATTTTTTAACTTAGTTGCTAGATCCAATGAACGCTTCATGCATATATCCATATTATAATATTCCCACTCACCAAATCTACCGTGAGAGATTATATTTAATGAATTTAAGTATTTTATAATCTCTTCTTTTGACTGTTTATAGTTTAAATCAAACAATATATAAGCATGCTCAGTAATATTATGTCCTACTATATTTTTTAAATATGGAAGTTTTTTGATTTCTTTTTCAAAATACTCGATAGAATAACTCCCCATTATCTCAGCAAGACAATAATTTTTATTAGGGGTAAAAAATGTACCTATATTTATTGTTCTATGAATTCCAATATCTTTATCCGGTATATAAGCCCATGTAAAATCCACACTTCCATCAGTTTCGCATAAAACATTCGATACTCTATTAAATTTTAAATTTCTAAAGTGTTTTTGTATATCATTTGGCACATCACTTAATACATTCACTAGCATATCCAAAGGAGATGTGTTGATAATCAAGTCATATTCTTTCTCGCCATTTATAATCCACTTTAAATCTTTTTTCTCAATACTTTTCACGGGATATTCTAAAAGTATATTTACACCTTTTCCTATAGCCTCTATAAAAGTATTTTGATTATTAGTTTTTGGATAGTAATATCCGCTAGCTTCTACCATACCATCCACGCCTTTACCATTTACCAAAGAGTTGTAAAAATTTTCTTTTGTAGGAATAGGTAGTTTCATTTGTTTATCATCTACCGTCCACACGCTATCCATATTCTTTGGCTCAATACCCCAAATTTTAGTATTATATGGTATAAAATACTCTTTTGCTAATGTTGGACCGAAATGATTTA
The DNA here is from genome assembly GCF_025772785.1 of Campylobacter sp. CNRCH_2015_0338h. NCBI lineage: Bacteria > Pseudomonadati > Campylobacterota > Epsilonproteobacteria > Campylobacterales > Campylobacteraceae > Campylobacter > Campylobacter sp. CNRCH_2015_0338h. The sequence goes on along the minus strand of NZ_JAKMST010000001.1, from coordinate 132,630 downwards.
TAAACCATTCCTCAAGATTTTTTCCTTTTTCATATGATGCACTAAACATCTCTTTAGTAATTTGAAAAGCTAAGCTAGGATCGAATTTATTAATCTCTAGAACTGAATTTTCTATCGGATTATTAATCCAATGATTTTTAAATAAAATTTTTGCATCCTTAACATAGCGATTCCATTGATCCTCTGCTAAAACATTTTTGAAAACAAATTCTTTAACCTCGTTATATCTTGTAGTAAAACAATGGCCACCATTAACGTGATAAGCTATGCCATTTATATCTTTAGTTCTTGCAATTCCACCAACAACGGATTCTTTTTCTAAAACTTCAACTTCAAAATCATCTTTTAAAAGCCTAGCAACAGACATTCCAGATATACCAGCACCTATAACACATATTTTCATTCTTTAGTTCCTTTGTCCTTATAAAATCCATTTTTTATAATTTTAAAAATTAAAAAAAGATAACCACCTTTATACCAGTTTTTATGAGCTTTGATTATTTCTTGACCTAAGTTATAGAATAATATATCATTTATATCTAAATTATTTTTTTTATAAAAATATTTATCTCTTATGTAAGATAACACGAATGGTATTCTTATAAATCCTATTAAAGATTTTGAATTTATAACCATTGATTTGCCCAGCTTATAAGATAAACTATTTTTAATATTTTGTTGATCTAAATATAGAAAATTATACAAATTCTTTTTTTCATTATCATTTAGATTATTTTTAATAATATCTAAAAAATAATCAAAAAATTCTTGCTTATAACCACTCTTAATAGATAAAATACATAACTCGATGCTTTTTGTTATAAATCCATTATCTTTACATATATTAGATGCAAAAAATAATACATATGGATAGCCATATTCTGAAAAATTTAAATAAGTTTCAACTTCCTTTTTAAATACTAAATTACCACTCCAATAAGATCTCATAATTTTAAAAAAATCACTTCTCTTATCAAATATAGATTTAATTTCCAATTCAGCTTCTTTATACATTTTACTATTTATAAACAAATCTATTAATTTTATTTTGAAAGACAAATTTTCATTATCATATAAAAAACCTTTTTTCAATATAAATATTTTTTCTTCTATTGACTTATTTAAGCTTATAGCAATATCATACAAATAAGCATAACTGGAAGATTTGAAATTATTTTTGATATCCATTTTATCAATATTATTTATAAGAATGTTATATTGTTCATCAAAACTATATGTTTGATTTATCTTTTCGTCACCTTTATTATTTTCTGAAATAAGTTTAGCCAAAGTTCTATATAGTGATTCAGATGCTCCATATATAAAATTAGCTTTGGACATTAATATAAAATCAAAAAAATCCTTTTCTGCATTATTTTTTAAATTTTGCTTATATCTTATATCATTTGCAAAATAAATATTATTATTATTAATATGAGCCTTTATGCAGTTTATGGTTTCATTACCAGGAGAAATTACTACTATTTTTTTATAAACACTGACTTTTTCGATAAGATTTATAGCTAACTCCACAGGATAAAGATAAACTCTGTAGCTATCAAATAATAAAAATTTTTTTTCATCTTCAATAACTTGCTCACCTCTTAAATGTAAGATTATAAAATCATTATCGAAATTATTTTTACAAAAATTATTTATATATTCTATAATATCCGTATATCTTTTGGAAAATTTTATCCTCCTCCATTCTTCTTTATAATTTACCCCATTAACATGCAAGGTATCCGAATAATTAAAATCTAAAAAATTAGAATTTACACCATTTATATAATTTGCATTATTCTTAAAAAACAAATTATAATTTTTTTCTTGCAATTTATACAAATAACTATCTAAAAATTCATTATCAAATATATCATCCGCCTTGTCATGAGATATATATTTATCTGATTTATATTTAAAATTAGGCCATATAAAACCGAAATTATATTTTTTATAATCACTTAAATATAAAATATCTAAAATATTTTTCATTCTATTTGCAAACCCATCATCTCTTAAAGCAAATACTATTCTTTTAAATTCCAAATAAATATTATTTTTACATAACTTTGCATTTTTACTAATAGGTATTTTTATATAATAAACGAAGCAATTTGGCATTTTTACATTAATTTCGTTATTTTTAAAAATTATATTGTGCAACTCACTATACTGCTTATTATCTTCAGAGATAAAAAACTTAAAATCAGATATATTATATTCTAAATTTTTTAAAATTAAACAATCCAATATTTTATTTCTTGATATCTTTATAAAACAACAATCAGCATTTATTGATATTTCACTCATTCTTATTTTCCATTATTTGCTTTAAATTTAAATAAAAAAACAAGAGGACTTTTTAAAAAAGTACCACCTGTTTTATAATATAAACCATTCTTGACTCTCAAAGATTCTTCATAATCTGGATATTCATAAGTTCTTTTTAGTTTCAACCTAGGATTTACTTTACATATCGAGTTATATATAAACAAATTGATTTTATGCTTAAAGTAAATACCAGCTATCCTTAAATACAAGGATACAATACTTATTTTTTTTTCTTTTGAGCAAATAATTTCTTTGCCAATTTTATAAGACAAATGATTCTTTGTTATAAATACAGCACCTATATTACCGTATCTACTATCATAAAATTCGTCAGGCTCTTTAATAATAAAATCCAAAATTTGAACACCGGTCTTACCTAGCAAAGAACAATCAAGAAATCCTTTTTGTTTAAAACTAGCAAAGTCTTTGCTAAATCTTAAAACAAAATCGCGTTTATATTTCAAATCAATTCTATTTAGTGTAAACATATAGTTATGAAAACATTTTAAAATAAAATAAGGTAGGATTTCTCTAAATCTCGCATTTTTGTTGATTATATCAAAAATAAAAGCATATTCATCACACATGCAGTAAACTTTTTCCTTACTATAAACTGATGAATTTGGATTATCTCTTCTTAAAACATAAAAAGCATCACTAAAAAAATAAATACTATTTGCCGTTGTAAACAATTGAAACCAAAAACCATTATCTTGATAAGAAGCACCCGGACTTTCATGTAATAATATATTATTTTTTTTTATAAACTCTAATTTATATATACCACTTTGATTTATAGTATAATTACGTAAAATATCTAGTTTTTCTAATTGCTTAAAATACATTCCGTAAAGATGTTGATAATTATCATCAAATATTTTTTTTATAGTAAACACATTATCTTTTAAAATATAAAAATCTGTTTTCACAACATCAAAATCATGCTCTTTGGCTTTATTGTATAACATGTAATACATGTCTTCTTTAATATAGTCATCGCTTTCAACTATACCTAAATATTCCCCTTGTGCATATTTTATTCCCAAATTAATTTGATAGCCATAGCTTTTTTTATCCGACATAATAATTTTAACTCTATCATCATTCTCGTGGTATTTTTTTAAAACATCTAGTGTGCCATCTATAGAATAAGCATCAACACATAAAATTTCAATGTCATATAATTTTTGCCCAATTACACTATTAATACATTCATCAATATAATCAATTGAATTATAAGATGGTATTATAACTGATACCTTGTACTTCATTTTTTTTTCTCTCTATTTTTATATAATGTTATTAAGGATAAAAAATTATTTTGAAGAATATTCTTACCAAACTCATAAGAAAGATGGTTTTTAGAAAAAGCTGCTCGAATATTTTTGAAAAAATTATTAATATTGGTTATTTTACAAAACAAATACAAATATATAAACCTGAACAAGCTTTTTATACTTTTATTTTTTTTAATACCAATAAACTCATGTCCGACAGCATATATTAATAAATCTTCATAATTTTCACAAATATTATTTACTTTATCGCTCACGGTCCAGTTGTTAACAAAGTGAATCCATGTATAATAACTCCTATCGTAAAAATAGTTTTCATTTTTTTCTAAAATATGAAACATTTTAAATATATATATTTTTGTATATAGCAAAACAAGAATTTTAGATTCGTTTTTTAAACTATTGCTATGCCAAATCAAATATTTAATTATATAGTTAATAAAACTTTGTTCAAATTTATCATATTCTTTTTTTTCCATCAATACATCTCTCAGTTTATATATAGCTTTAAAACATTCCAAAGGAGTCTTATCTCGAGAATTAGATAGAGAACTATATACATTTCTTCTATGATAAAACACATAATCATCTATAATACATATGTTTTTAGCTAGCGATAAGCTATATAAAGTAAAAAACATATCATTACTCACAGACAGATTTTGAAAAAATATATTATTTTGTGTTAAAAAACTTTTTTTGTATAATTTATCCCATGCCCAAGCAGTGCAAAAATTAAAAATATATTTACAATTATCTTCTGCACTAAACACAGGCTTAGTAATAAAATTATCATCTATAGATTTTATTTTTTTTGTTTCTTTTGTATCATTATAGTAATCATTGCTTTTCGCAATAACAATTTCAGCTTCCATTTCAGTTGCTTTTTTGATCATTAAATTTATTGCATATTCCTCCATATAATCATCCGAGTCAAAAAACATAATATAAGTTCCGCTGGAGCATTTCAACCCAACATTTCTAGAATATCCAGCGCCTTTATTTTTCTGATTTATAATCTTTACTCTTGAATCTTTACAAGCATACTCATTTGCAATATCTAAACTAGAATCCGTTGACCCATCATTGACTAAAATAATTTCTAAATTCGAATAACTCTGTATTGAAATACTATCTAAACATTGTCTTAAATATTTTTCTACATTATATATAGGCACTACAATAGAAACCAAAGGCATATTATTACTCATAACTTTTCCTTATAAAATTTTAAAACCCTCTCTACAGTTTTATCCATATCATAATACTTGTAATCACCTAATCTTCCTAAAAAATATACATTTTCTAGCATACTGACTTCTTGTAAATATCTCTCGTATAATTTTTGATTTTCATCATTTGGTATAGGGTAGTATCTTTCATTTTCGCCATCTTTAAAATCACAAGGATACTCATAAGAAAGTATAGTCTTATCTGATTTTTCATCAAGATAGTATTTATACTCTACACTTCTTGTAAAATCAAAATTATTTGGATAGTTCATTTGAGCACATGATTGTATATATTCTTTATCATAAGTTTCAAATACTATATCCAAACTTCTATAAGGTAATTTACCAAATTTATAGTCAAAAAACTCGTCTATAGCTCCTGTATAAAAAAGCTTATCATAAAAAATATTTTCTTTTATATCGTTAAAATCAGTTTTTAATCTTACCTCTATCAAAGGATGATCTAAGATGTTTTGCACCATTTTTGTATAGCCATCTCTTGGTAAGGCTTGATAAGTATCTTGAAAATATCTATCATCTTTACTTATATATATAGGCACTCTAGCACTTACACTAGAGTCAATATCCTCTGGTTTTACACCCCATTGTTTAACAGTATATCCTAAAAATACTTTTTTGTATATATAATCAGCTAAAAATTGCAAATCTTTATCATTTGAATTTCTTAATTCTAAAATAGTGATTTTAGTATCAAATCTATATTTTTCTATAAGTTTTCTCTCCAAAATCAAAGCCATTTCTTTTGGAAAAACTTTATATAAACTATCTAGATTAAATGGTATATTAACTTCTTTTCCATCTATATAAGCTTTTACTTTATAAAAAAATATATGCCACTTGGTAAAACGACTTAAAAAATCCCACACTTCTTTTATGCTTGTATGAAAAACATGAGGACCATACTTATGTATAGTTATATTCGTATCTTTGTCTTTATAATCATATACATTTCCACCTATATGATCCCTTCGATCTATAATCACAACTTTTTCATTTTTTTCCTCAGCTATTTTTCTAGCTAAGATTGCACCACTTAGCCCACAGCCGACTATCAAATTTTGAATTTTTTCCATTAAAATTTCCTATTTAGCTCCCAATTCCAAGCAGATTTTATAATATCTTTTATATCTTTATACTTAATTTCCCAGCCTAAAATTTCTTTTGCTTTTTTGTTATCAGCAAATAGCTTTGCAGGATCTCCTGCTCTTCTTGGGGCGGATTTTATAGGACATTTTTTACCACTTACATCTTCAGCTGCTTTGATGATTTCTTTTACGCTGGTACCAATGCCTGTTCCTAGATTAATACAACCATGATATTTCTCTAAATTTTCTAAAGCTAGTCTATGAGCACTTGCTAAGTCTTCTATATGTATATAATCTCTTATACAAGTTCCATCTTTGGTATCATAATCATCTCCAAAAACATTTATATATTCCACCTCTCCTTTTATAGCTTTTAAAACTAAAGGTATTAAATGGGTTTCAGGCTCATGGCTCTCACCTATATCTTCCATAGCTCCAGCTGCATTAAAATATCTTAAAGATATGTGTCTTAAGCCATAGGCTATTTCATAATCTTTAAAAATCTGCTCTACCATAAGTTTAGTTCTACCATAAGCATTGATAGGATTTTGTGGGTGTTTTTCATCTATAGGAGTGTATTGTGGTTCACCATATGTAGCACAAGTACTTGAAAAAACTATATCTTTCACATCATGCTCTAACATGACATTTAATAAATTTAAAGTTCCTATGACATTATTTTGATAGTATTTTTGAGGCTTAATGACACTCTCACCTACATAAGCAAAAGCAGCAAAATGAATTACAGAGTCTATTTGTTCACTTGAAAAAACATTTTTTAGAGAATATAAATCTAATAAATCAGCATGTATGAATTTTGCTCTTTTATCAATAGCTTCTTTATGACCGTATATGAGATTATCAATAACTATACAATTATATCCGTAATCTAAAAGATGCTTGGTTGTGCAAGACCCTATATAACCAGCACCACCAACCACTAAAACATTTCTCATCTTCCTATACCTTCATATTTATAACCAAGACTTAAAGCTTTTTGTTTATCTAGTAAATTTCTACAATCAAAAATCTTTTTATCTTTCATAATATTAGCTAGTTTTTCTAAATCAATATCTTTAAATTCACTCCACTCAGTTAATATCACAAGTAAATCTGCATCCTTACAAGCTTCGTATACGTTTGAGCAATACTTAATTTTGTCTTGTAAAATACTTTTTGCAAGATCCATAGATTTGGGATCATAAGCTTGTATACAAGCGTGTTGTTCTAATAACTTAAATATTATATCTATAGCAGGAGATTCTCTGCAATCATCTGTGCCATCTTTAAAGGCTAAACCTAAAATAGCAATTTTAGAATTTTTAACATCTTCTACCATATTTAAAATTCTATGAGCTATTGTTTCTTTTCTTTTTTCATTTCCATTTATAGCTGCATTTATTAGACTTAAATCCACATCATTTTGTTTACCCATAAAAGCCATAGCTTGGGTATCTTTTGGAAAACAAGAACCTCCATAACCTGGTCCAGGATTTAAAAATCTATTGCCAATTCTTTCATCAAGCCCCATTCCTTTGGCTACTTCTAAAATATCCGCTCCTGCTTTTTCGCAAAAATTAGCCATTTCATTAATATAATGAATTTTAATAGCTAAAAAAGCATTAGAGGCATATTTGATCGTCTCTGAAGATCTTCTACTTACAAAAAGCAATTTGCTTTTATATTTAAAAGGCTCATAAAGTTTTTCGATAACTTTTTTTGCTTGATCTGAGTTAGTCCCAACTACAATACGATCAGGATTGAAAAAGTCATATACAGCAAAACCTTCTCTTAAAAACTCAGGCAAAGATACAACGTCAAATTTTGCATTTGGATTTTTTTTGCTAATTAAACTTTCTATATCATCTCCTGTACCCACCGGAACAGTTGATTTAGTAGCTACTACTGTATAATCTTTTAAATAATCAGCTAATTCAGTTGCAGCAGCATGAATATACTTCATATCAGCTTCTTTTGTTACAGGGTGTGGTGGAGTACCAACAGCTATAATAACCACATCAGCATTCTCAACACCTTCTTTCATAGAAGTACTAAATTGCAAATTTCCATTTTTGGTGTTTTTTAAAAACAATTCTTCTAAGCCATCTTCGTATATAGTTAATTTATTATTTTTTAATGCTTCTATTTTTGATATTTCTCTATCAATACAAATAACTTTATTACCTAATTCTGCTAGTCCAACTCCTGTTGGTAAACCTACATATCCTGTTCCTATAATAGCTATATTCATACATTAACCTTTAAAATAATTTATATTTTTTTTAAAATATTCTATAGTTTTATCTAAGCCTTCATCTAAATTTACCTTTGGTTCCCAATCAAATTTAGATTTTGCTAAAGTTATGTCTGGACGTCTTTGAGTAGGATCATCTAGCGGAAGATCTTTATAAATAATTTGTGATTTAGAATTTGTTTTTTCTATAACTTTTTGTGCTAAGTCTTTGATTGTAAATTCACCTGGATTTCCTGTATTTATAGGTCCTTGAAAATCTTTTGGCGAATTCATCACTTTGATAATAATATCAATTAAATCATCTACATAACAAAAAGATCTTGTTTGAGAACCATCTCCATATATAGTTATATCTTTCCCACTTAAAGCTTGGCATATAAAGTTACTCACAACTCTGCCATCATTTGGATCCATATTTGGGCCATAAGTGTTAAAAATTCTTATCACTTTTATATCGACATTTTCATGTCTATGATAATCAAAAAACAAGCTCTCAGCACATCTTTTACCCTCATCATAACAAGCTCTAATACCTATAGGATTAACATTACCTCTATAATCTTCACTTTGTGGATGAATAAGAGGATCTCCATAAACTTCTGAAGTAGAAGCTTGCATGATGGTTGCTTTATGCTCTTTTGCTAATTCTAACATGTTAATAGCACCATATACACTAGTTTTAGTTGTCTTTATAGCATGACTTCCTTGATAAGCTGGAGGGGAAGCTGGACAAGCAAAATTATATATTTGATCTAGTTTTGTTTCGATTTTAAGCGGATTACAAATATCATGATGTATAAAAGTAAAATTTGGATGTGATAATAAATGGTTGATATTTTCCATTCTACCTGTATAGTTGTTATCTACGCAAATTATATGATTATCATCTACCAATCTTTGACATAAATTTGAACCTAAAAAACCACTGCCACCAGTAATTAGTATTGTTTTCATTTAACCTCTAGAGTAAAAAATAATTTGTTATTATTGCATTATTTTACTTTACAATTTATAAACTGAATAAATTTTAATAAAATAGAACCTATTTTATATGAATAATGATTTTTTATCTTTTTTATATCCTTACAATTTATCCTTTCATCATCTTGGATAAAGTTGATAAAATTTATTTTTTGTATTCTTTCTTCATATAAGGATTGTTCTAATTTATATTCTTTAATCACACTAAATATATTTTTTACCAAATGAAAAATATTTTTATAATTATATAAACACACTTGCCCAAGTCTATATTCTAAAGAATTTTTTATAGATTCTGCTCCACTTAGTTTATATTTTATAAAATAATCTTTCAACAATAATAACTTATCTAAAAGATTTAATGGATCTTTATTTGTATATAGTATAGCTATCGATTTATCCAATAAATTTGGAAAAAAAATTTCTTCGCTTTCCTTGTAAATAGTATTTTTTTCATCTTGTTTGAAAAAATTCATCAGACAAATAGAAGTTAAAACCCAATTCATATACATTTGATATTTTTTTAACTTTAAAAAGTTTTTATCAAAATCTATATACATTGGATATAAATACGAGGATTTTTGTATGTTATATTTTTTCTGATTGCTTATACTGTTTTTTCTAACAGTATATATATATTTTTTTTGAGGATAAACATAAATTAGCCTTGATGATGCAAATAAAGCTATACCAAAATGATGATCCTCATGTATTAGCATATTAATAAAATATAATTTTATAGATCTTAAAAAATAAAAATTAATCATACCTTGCCATGCAAACCAAAATAAATAATTATCTAATTCTTTAGTTCTTTGTAGCCATTCTTTAGGGGTTATAATCTTCTCTTGAGTATAGCCGTATATCTCCATCTCGGTAGAAAAATTTTTTTTAAAATTATTTTCAATTAAGGGCTTAAAATCAAACCAAACTACATCAACCCCATCCATTCTAGACACACATTCTTCTATGCAGTTTAATTCCCAATAATCATCAGAATCTAAAAAGATAATATAATCTATAATAGGATAAGTAAAGTTTATTAAATCTTGTTCATTATTAAAAGCTTTGTAGCTTTTATATACAGTATATATTTCATAAGGATTATTACCTTCTATATTAAATTCTATTAAAGAATTTTCTTTTATAGTTTGAGTTTTATTTTTGAGTTTATATTCTCCACTAAAATATTCTATACCTACATTTTTAGCACTACTATGTCCACCATTTTTTTTATCAAAAAGAGTTATTCTTTTATCTTTTAGAGTATATTCTTTTGCTATATTGAGTGAGTTCTCATCTGTGCTACCATCATTTACTAGTATGATTTCTAAGTTAGTATAAGTTTGATTGATTACACTGTCTAAACATTCTTTTAGATATTTTTCTACATTGTATATGGGGATTACTACGCCGACGGTTTTAATTTGCATAAAATTTTTCTCTTATATCGCATTATTGTTTTTTTTATTTTACCAATCAAACTATGATTTTTTTTATAATATTCTTTATAATCTTTTAAAATTAACTCTAAATTTTTTTTCTCATTTTCAGAAAAAAATGCCAAATAGTCTTTTTTTATATTTTTAAAATCTTGCACTATCTTTTCTAAAAATAAAATTCTAAAATCTTTTTTAATTCTATATAAATTCCACATATAAATTCGGTATTTTATATAATAAAAAATATCTTTTAAATTATCATTTAATATTTTTTGTTCGATAAAATCACACTCATCACATACGCAATATATTTTTTCTTTACTATTTGATGATGAGTTTAAGTTATCTTGCCTATAATAATAATATGCTTTATTTAAAAATAAAGTCTTACTGGAGCTTACACATAACCAAAACCACAATCCTAAATCCTGGTACGAAGCCCCTAAAGTTTCATTTGCATGAATTTGATTTGTTTTTATAAAATTTAGGTTATATATGGAACTTTGGTTCATATTCCAAGTATTTTTTAAGATGTATTTTCTGTATGTTTTATCTAAAACTCTATCATATAAATTTTTATCATAGGATATATTTTTATAAATAAATTTTCTTCTAATTTTTCCGTCATAAAAAGCTATAATATCTGCTTTTACTATATCTACTTTATATTGTTCTATTGCTAAAAATAATTCTTTACACATATTTTTTGCTATATAATCATCACTCTCTACTATACATAAATATTTACTATTAGCGTAAGTTATGCCTAAATTAATTTGATAACCTAAACTTTTTTTGTCTGAAAGAATAATTTTAATTCGATCATCTTCTAACGCTTTTCTTTTTAAGAATTCTAATGTTCCGTCGCTAGAATTAGCATCTACGCACAGAATTTCAAAATCAGTAAATGTCTGAGATAGTATTGACTCTATACATTCTTCAATAAAATTGATACTATTATAACAAGGAACTACAATGCTAATTTTATATTTCATATTTTTTTGAGATAAATTTTTTATAAAGTCTATAAATTTTAGTGTGAGATATGTTTACCAATAAAAAATTAAAAATATTTAATACATTAAAATGCTTGATTTCATATAAATATCTAGTATAAACTAAAGATTTCAAAGGAATGTATTTTTTTGTGAAATTAAATCTACCATATTCTGTAACATCTTTATCAAGCAAAGACTTTAAATGATAGCTTTTTACATTAAATAGGTTTTTATAAAAAAGTTTATGATTTTTTCGGCGGTTACTCATATAATCGTTTTGATTTGGCTCTTCATGATAAAAATGATACATATAAACTCCATGAAAACTCATTTCTTCACCAAGCAAAGAAAACCAAGCTCTAAAACCTTTAAATGAACTCAACTCCCAATTTGCCTCATCATAAGGTAGTGCTTTTGGAATTTTTTGAAATTCTACCCCGCTATAAATAAGTCTTACTAAAAAATCAAAATCCTCATAACTATGCCCTATAAAAGCCTCACTATATCCGCCAAGACTTAAAAATTTATATTTATTTAAAATCACACTACTTGAAACTAAAGAATAAAATTTAATCCACTCTCTTTTTCCACTGATTAAATCATTTTTAATCAAACCATCCCATAAATCTTTTTCTTGTGTGTAAATAAACTCACTACCTTCTTTACTAAGATAAACAACAGGAAGTACTAAAAACTCATTAATATTTTGTGAGATATTTTTTATATCTATAAGCTGTAAAATTAACTCAAGAGTTCTTGTAGAAAAATAACAATCTACATCTAAAAACATCACCGCATCTGAATTTGCAAAAGATGCACCCAGATTGCGACATTTTCCTTGGGAGAAAAAATCTTTTTGGCTTTCATCTTTAAGGTAAATATGTCCATTTTCTTCGATAACACGCTTTAAATCATTTTCTAAAGAAGAATATCCTTCAACAAAAATATATTCAACTCTATCATCACTTTTAAACTCGCATGCTTTTTGAATAACACGGTCTTTTATATAAATTCTTTCTTTACTTAAACCAAAAGGTATAATAATAGAAAGCTTCACACATTTCCTATCGCATAAAGTTGTATGATACCCGCTATTTTTTCATTTTGAGTGACAACTATTTCTTTGATTTTGTGTTTTAGCATAAGCTCTTCTGCCTCACTTGCCATAGCACTTGCTTCTATGGTTTTTGGACTCTCGCTCATGATTTCTTTAGCTTTAAAATCAAATCTTGGCTTATCATTTGCCCTTAAAGCTCTTCTTAAATCACCATCTGTGATGATCCCAACTAGCTTTTCATTTTCAAGTACTATACAAAGTCCTAATTTACCACTAGTCATCACATCAACTAACTCATTAAACTCACTCTCAGGGCTTACTATAGGTAGATTATTTGACACCATCAAATCACCTACTCTAGTTAAAAGCTTCCTACCCAAGCTTCCCCCTGGATGAAATAAAGCAAAATCATCAGGTCTAAAATTCTTTGCCCTCATTAAAGCTACTGCTATAGCATCACCCATGGCTAAAGTAGCCGTGGTAGAAGAAGTTGGAGCAAGTTGAAGCGGGCAAGCTTCTTTTTTTACTGCTATGTTTATAAAAATATCTGCTTGTTTGGCTAGGGTAGAGTTTTGATTGCCCGCCATAACAATTAAAGGAATTTTTCTTTTTTTAATCACTGGTATGAGTTTTAAAACCTCTTCAGTTTCTCCTGAATTTGAAATAGCCAAAAGCACATCCTCGCTTGTAAGCATACCAAGATCTCCATGCAAAGCTTCACCTGGGTGCATAAAAAAGCTTGGAGTACCTGTGCTAGCTAAGGTCGCAGCTATCTTAGCTCCTATATGGCCTGACTTACCCATACCACTTACTACACATCTGCCTTTGATAGATAAAATCAGCCCAATGGCTTTATTAAAATCTTCATCTAAGTTATCACATAAATCTAAAATCGTTTTTGATTCTATCTCAAAAACTTCTTTGGCTATTTTAATCGCATCGATTTGACTCATCTAAATTCCTATATATTTAACACTACATTAGTTGCAATAGCTATTTGATATAAAATTTGTGTTAGCATGCTAAAGATTTGTAAATTTTGACTATCTACTTTTGGTAAAACTAAAATAGAATCTCCCGCTTTGATATCTGCTGAGCTTCTACCACTGTATTTAGTTGCTTTACCATTAGCATTGATTACCAAAACTCTTGATATATCTGCCCTATCACTAAAGCCACCTGCTAGGTTGATATAATATCTTAGTTTTTCTTTATCCATATATACAAATGCACCTGGTATAGAAACCTCACCTTGAACTAAAACAAGATTATTTTTACTAGGTACATTTACTACATCGCCTTCTTCTAATACTATAGAATTATACGCTTTGACATTGTCTATAACGATTTGTCCTTTTGGTTGGGCTTGTTTTGCACGCGCAATAAATTCTAAAATTGTCTTAGCCTGAGTAGCTCTAATGCTAGCTTGCTCAGCATTTACTGAAGAACTTGTTAGAGCTAGTGTTTCAAGCTCTTTAAGTTGAGCCTCAATAAGTTGTTTTTGGGTAGCTGCTACACTTTTTCTAAAAACTTGCAAGGCATTAATGTTTGATTGTTCATTAACTGTAATCATTTTAGCAAGTTCAGCTAAAGTTGTGCCTTTTTTTATCACCACTGAGTGCAAACCACTATGCTCACCTTCTATACTAATGCTAATATTTTGCGCTGTATAATCAGGTCTAAACTCTATCTCATCACCATTGTATAATTTCACACCTAAAAACTGCTTTTTGCTGTAAGCATCCACATGTAATTTATGATCATCTCTATAGCTTTTTACCACAGCATTAGTTACTATAGGCTTAGCTCCTGCGACTTTGGCTATATCTTCTAAATTTAAAATATCATTACTGAGCTCAAATCTAAAAGGCTTTTGCACATCCCCTTCTACAAAAACATACTTTTGCACACTACCCACTAAGATCACATCGCCCATTCTAAAAGGAAAAAGATCAAGTTGACCTTTAAGTAAAAAGTCATATAAATCTACTTTTTTAATGACTTTATTATCTCTTAAAATTTGAATATCTCTAAAACTACCATATTCTAAATTAATTCCACTTGCTTTATCCAAATACTGTATAATAGAATCTGAACTTAGTCCTTGATAAAGGCCTGGTTGATTTACATTTCCTGTAACAAATACCGATACATTTTGATAAATGTCCATATCCGCATATACATAGACATTGCTTTTATAAATTTTATTAATAGCTTTTGTAATAACTTGCACCAAAGCACTATTTTTCACACCCAAAAGATTAATTGCCCCTACTTTTGGTATAAAAATATTTCCTTGAGAATCTACTGTTAAAGTTTGTATAAATTCTACTGCACCCCAAATTTTTACATTAATCCTATCACCTACTGCTAATTTATAATCAGGATTGTAAACATGTTGAGTAAATTTAGTAAAATTACCATTAAATAAATGCGCACCAAAAACTTTAGTTATCGGAGCTTGAGTTTGATTAAAATCACTTTGATTGTTATCATAATTTATAATTTGTGGCTCTAAAGATGGAGCTAATGGCTGATTTTGAATTTTTGCAATTTGAGAAACATCTACTGCTGAAAATAAAAACAAAGGTAAAAGTAAAAATAAAAATATCTTTTTCATTAGTATCTATGCTCCTCTATAATCATTTTAATAAATTTAACAATTCCATAAATCAAAGATAAAATCATAAAAGCCGTGAGTATATTATACAAAGCTTCTGGGTATTTAGCACTTTGAGGTAAACTTGGACTTTGCACTATAACCACTTGTTTTATCTTTCTTAAAGCTTCTATCCTAGCACTCTCATATGCTTTTAAAGCAGCTGTATAAGCACTTTCTGCAAAACCTGCTTCTATGGTTAGATCTTGAAATTTAGCTGCAAGATCGTTAAGCTTTTGAGAGGATTTTGGCGATGAAACTTTGGATTTTTCCTTTTGAAGTTGTTTTTTCAAAGCTGTGATTTCACTTTTTATAGTGACAATTTGTGGTGCATTATCGTTTATATAGCTTTGCATCATTAAAAACTCAGCTTCTTTAGCTGCTATTTTTGATTCAAGTTCGGCTATGAGTTTTAGAGTACCTTCTGCTTGTTTGAGTGGATCAAATACTCCATATTTATTTTGAAAAGCTAAAAGTTCATCTTTAGCTTTTTGATATCTTTTTTTAAACTGCAAAAGCTCTTCTTCAGCAAATTGCATTTGATCTCTTGCAGCTTTGTGTGAAATTTCATTGATAAATTTTTCACTCTCTTTAACTATAGTTGAAGCTATTAAATGTACACTTTGTGGGTCAAAACCTTCAACTTCTACACGCAAAAGCCCATTAGCCGAGTTTTCTTGAGTAATCTTAACACGGTTTTGATAATACTTTAAAAAATCCTCTTGGTCAGCTGATGAAGAAATACTATAAAAAAAATCAAGTTTTTGTTTTTGATATAACTCACGAATTTGGATTTTTTCTTCTAAGATATTTAGCATATCTAAAGAATGAATATATGATTTTAAGAAGGTTATATCCTCACTTGAAAAAGAATTATTAGTTAAAAGTGCGGCAATTCCAGTGATAGCTCCGCTATCTCCTGTGGTTGATTTCACACTTAAAACACTTTCACTCACATAACGATTTGCTGCTATGAAAACATAATAAAATACAACAAATGCTGTTAAAATCAATACTATTTTAAAAGAATTAAGTATCTTTAAATTTTTAAACTTTTTTAATAAATCATTTTGCATTTATTTTTCCTTGATACACCGCTATGCCCTCATCTACATCATCATATATAGTAGCTTGTCCATCTTGCATAAATATAATTTTATCACACCATTGTTTAATTTCAGCTACATTATGTGAAACCATAATAACTTTTGACTGACTTAATTTTTCTTTATAGATTTTAGAGCTTTTTTCTCTAAATTTAGGATCTCCCACAGCACCTGCTTCATCAATCAAATAATAATCAAAATCAAATGCCATACTTAAGCCAAAAGATATCCTAGCACTCATACCTGCTGAGTAGGTATTCATAGGCTCATCAAAAAATTTACCCAGCTCAGCAAAATCTTCAACAAATTTAATCTTTTCTTCTAAAGCCTTTCCTTTATAACCATATACTCTAGCTACAAAGCGCGCATTGTCCCTTGCTGAGAGTCTGTGTTGAAACGCACCCGCTAAGCCTAGAGGCCAAGATAATTTTTTATTAGTGATAATCTTACCTCTATCAGGAAGCAAGGAGCCACTTAAAAGTTTCATTAAGGTTGATTTTCCAGCGCCATTGCGTCCCATTAAACCTATACTGCAATTTTCAGGGAATTCAAAACTTAAGTTTTTAAAAACATAATGCCTTCCACCATTGCGCAAAGGAAAAGATTTGGTTAAATTAACTAATTTTATCATCGCACTGCTATCAACTTTTCTCTAGTAAAATAATAAAAAAACAACCCCAAAAACAAAATAACACTCAAGCATGCAATAGGGTAATAATAATTATAATCATCAAGTAATGGATAATTTTGAAAAAAATTATATTTTAAAAGCTCCATAATATGCAAAAGTGGATTATAATATAAAATATCTAAAATAGGTTTTGGAACTATCCATATAGGAAATACCACCAAGGCTGTCCAGTATAAAACTATATTTAAATAATTTAAAGCCATTTTTAAAGGTTCTGCAAAATGCCCTGCTATAGCAAAACACATCCCCATAGCAAAGCCAAACACCACAAGCAAAAAAATCGAAAACATCACTTCTAAAAAATGCTTAGGTATGACTTGCATATGTAAAAACCAACCTGCTAAAAACATCACACAAATAAAAATAGTAAAATAAATACAAAACTCAAGCAATGCTCTTGCAATAAAAACATGAATAGGACGAATAGGCTTATAAGAAAAAAGAGCTAAATTAGCCCCAATACCGTGCAAAAGCTGATTAATAATACTTCTAAACATAAAAAAAGGTATAATTCCTACTGCTAAAAATAAAAAGATAGAAACACCTTCAGGCATGATTTGATGATGAAATTCTCTAATAGCTGCTATAATAGAAGTGATTGCCAAAACCACCATCATAGGTTCTCCAATCACCCAAAAATAGCCCAAATATTTATTAATACCAAATCTTGTCTTTAGCTCTCTAAAAAAAAGAGCATGTATGACATTAAACATATTTTTAGCAAACCTTTTTAAATTTTCAAAATTTTTATATTATACTTTTTTATCTTATATAATATTTAACAAGGTTTAAAAATGAAAAGAAATTTCTTTGAAGAATTAGAAAAAATTTTATATCACAATGATATTTTTAAAAAGATTGAATTATTTAATGAATTTTATGAAAATTTTAAAGCTAATTTGTATGATTTTAATCATTCCCATGAAGCGATCATTTGTGAAAACTCAAAAGTTAAAATCCTTCATCCCATGAAAATAAGGCGTCCAAAAGAAGCAAATAGCACTTTATCTTTAGCAAAAATATTACATTCAGTCGCACATATAGAATATAGTGCTATAAATTTAGCCTTAGATGCTAGTTATAGATTTAAAAACTTACCATTGAAATTTTATCAAGATTGGCTTGAAGTAGCTGATGAGGAAATTAAGCATTTTTTACTTTTAGAAAAAACTTTAAATGAACTTGGTTTTAAATATGGAGATTTCCATGCCCATGATAATCTTGAAAAAGCCTTATTTTTAACCAAAGATAATCTTGCTCATAGAATGGGCATAGTCCATAGAGGGCTTGAAGCAAAAGGACTTGATGCTAATCCTTTTGTCTTAGAAAAATTAAACACCACCAATCATCCTATAAAAAATTTATTTGGTGAAATTTTTACCATTATATTAAATGATGAGATTAAACATGTAAATAAAGGAGATTTTTGGTGGAATTATGCAAAAAATGAAAATGATGATTATATTGATCTTTGTGCCAAATATAAAGAATTTAATCTTTTAGGAAAAGTATATAACAAAACAGCTAGAATACAAGCAGGATTTAGTGAAAATGAACTTCGAGAATTAGACGATTTTTATAATAGAAAATGAATGGTGGTTAGAGGCAGAATCGAACTGCCGACACGCAGATTTTCAGTCTGCTGCTCTACCGACTGAGCTATCCAACCACTGAATTGAAGTTGTAATTATACAATAGTTTTTTTAAAAAAAGTTGAAATTTGCATAAAAATGCAAATTATTCAGAAAAAGCTCCAAATTTAAAGATTTTTTGCATTCTTAATGCTGCTAATTCACGTTTATCGTATTGTTCTAATTCTTCTATAGCTTTTAAGACATAATCACTTAAATTTTTAATCGCATTTTCTTTATCTCTATGAGCTCCACTCATTGGTTCTTCGATAACATCATCAATTAAACCTTGAGTTTTTAAATCATCAGCAGTTACTTTCATCGCCTTAGTAGCAGCTTCACTTTTTGATGGATCATTCCATAAAATAGCAGCACAACCCTCAGGTGAAATCACAGAAAAAACTGAATTTTTCATCATAGCAAGTTTATCAGCTACTCCTATGGCTAAAGCACCACCACTTCCACCTTCGCCTATAACTACTGCTATAGTGATTGTTTTAAGAGCGCTTAATTCATATAAATTTCTAGCTATAGCCTCACTTTGACCACGTTCTTCAGCACCCACTCCTGGATAAGCACCCGGAGTATCCACTAAAAATAACACCGGTATGTCAAATTTTTCAGCCATTTTTGCTACTCTTAGAGCTTTTCTATAACCTTCAGGATGAGGCATACCAAAATTTCTATGAAGTTTATCTTTAGTACCTCTACCTTTTTGCTCACCTATAACAATAACTTTTTTACCACCTATATAGCCCGCATAACACACAATAGCAGGATCATCTCTAAAAGCACGATCACCATGAATTTCATAAGCATCACTTAATATAGCTTGAATATAATCAAGCGCATAAGGACGATCAGGATGTCTTGCAAGCTGTAAGCGTTGGTAGTCGCTTAAATTTTTATAAACTTTTTGAGTTTCTTTTTCAAGGTTTTTTTCTAAAATTTTTACTGCTTCATCATCGCCTTTGATTTTAGCATTTGCCAAATCTTCATCAATTTGCTGAATATTTTTTTCAAAATCTAAATATGAAGCCATATTAATCTACTTTTTTGAAAATCACACAACCATTTGTTCCACCAAAACCAAAAGAATTGCTCATTACAACATTAACTTCGCTTTTTCTTGCAGTATTTGGTATATAATCAAGATCGCAATTTTCATCTGCTACGATTTGATTGATAGTTGGCGGTAATATACCTTGATCAAGTGCCATTAAAGAAATAACAGCTTCAATAGCTCCAGCAGCACCTAAGCAATGTCCTGTTTGACCTTTTGTAGAACTAACTAAAGGAATTTGATCTTTGAAAAGTTCTTTAATAGCTGCCGTTTCATTTTTATCATTTACCGGAGTAGAAGTTCCGTGCGCATTAATATAATCTACTTTTGGGTTTCCTGCCATTTTTAAAGCTTTTTTCATAGCATGCAATGGCCCTTCTAAAGTAGGCGAAGTGATATGATGTGCGTCCGCACTTTCGCCAAAACCTACTAACTCAGCATAAATTTTAGCTCCACGCTTTTTAGCAACCTCATACTCTTCAAACACTAAAGCACCGGCACCCTCACCCATCACAAAACCATCTCTTTCTTTATCAAATGGTCTTGAAGCTTTGGCTGGATCATCATTTCTAGTAGAAAGAGCTTTCATAGCAGCAAAGCCACCTATACCCACAGCACAAATGGCTGCTTCAGCACCTACTACAAGCATTTTATCTGCATTGCCTAAAGCTATGCTTTTATAAGCTTCGCCTATAGCATGAGTCCCCGCTGCACAAGCAGTTACGCATGAGATATTTGGTCCTTGTAATCCATGCTCGATTGAAATAATCCCGCCAAGCATATTAACCAAAGCTGAAGGTATGAAAAAAGGAGTAATTTTACGTGGTCCACGCTGTGCGCAAGTAACGGAATTTTTTTCTATATTTGGTAAACCACCTATACCAGCTGCTGAAACTACACCAAATTCTTCTTTATTTAAAGTTTCATCAAATTTAGCATCTTCCATAGCTTCTCTTGCTGCTTTAATACCAAGTTGTATAAAACGATCTATTTTTTTAACCTCTTTAGCATCACAAACACTTAAAGGGTCAAAATTTTTTACTTCAGCAGCAATTTGCACTGGAAAATCAGTGGTATCAAAAAGAGTGATTTTATCAACGCCACTTTTACCATCACAAATTGCTTTAAATGAGCTATCTTTGTCTAAGCCAAGAGCATTGATCATTCCTATACCTGTTACTACAACGCGTTTCAAACCGCACTCCTTATTAAAAATTAAATTTATTTTTGAAGATTTTCTATATAATTAACAACATCTTCGATTTTTACTAGTTTTTCAGCATCACTGTCTGGAATTTCTACATCAAATTTTTCTTCTAAAGCCATAACTAATTCAACAACATCTAAAGAATCTGCACCTAAATCTTCAATGATTTTAGATTCCATTTTAACTGCATCTTCATCAACACTAAGTTGCTCAACAACTACTTTTTTTACATCATCAAAAATTGCCATTTTTATCTCCTAGTTTAAAAAATTAAACCACATTTTACAATAAAAAAATAAATTTCTTGTTTAAAAAGTTAAAAATTAAAGATTATTACGAAAAAATTTAATTATCTGTGTTTAAATAAAAGCTTAATTTTTAACAAAGGAAATTAATGCTTTTAGATAAACTTATAAAAGAAAATAAAAAAACTTGGGAGCAATATATCTATCATGAATTTGTAAAAAAACTTCAAAATGGCACTTTAGAAAAAGATGTATTTTTGTTTTATCTTAAACAAGATTATATCTTTTTAAATAATTATGCAAAATGTTATGCTCTGCTTGCTTTAAATGCAAATAATGCTAAAGAAATTCAATTTGCTATTAAAAATCAAAACTACACTTTAGAAGGAGAATTAGAGCTTCATAGAAGTATTTTAAAGCTAGGTATTGATGTAGAAAAACTTAACCATAAAGATGAAAGTTTAACTAATATTGCCTATACAAGATACTTACTAAGCGTGGGACAAAATGGAGATTATTTGGATATGCTGTGTGCTTTGAGTGCTTGTGCTATAGGCTATGCATATATAGGAGAAGAAATTTATAAAGGGCTTAATAAACAAAGCTTAGAAAATCATCCTTACAAAGAATGGATTTTAACCTATGCGGGTAAAGAATTTCAAGATGAAATCAAAGAATTTAAAGACTTTTTTAATTCTTATGCAAATAGCATTAGCGAAGAAAAATTTAAAAAGTTAAACGAAATTTTTTATACTACCGTAAGACTTGAAACAGCCTTTTGGCAACACTCTTTAGAGCAAAAAATGGAAATTTAATCATCATAAAGATGATTAAATTATCAATTTAGCAATATTAATCCCTACAAAAGCAACCAAATACGCACATAAAGATGTAAATATAAAAAGATACCATGCATATTTTTTATTTCCTGCTTCTTTAGCAAAAACTATAGTTGCTGCAAAACAAGGATTATAAATCATAACAAAAAGTATAAAAGCTACTGCTGTGCTAAAAGGGATGTTTTCTTTTATGGCTTCTTGTAAATTTAAACTTGTCTCATCAACTTCATCACCTAAAGAATAAAGCACACCCATGGTAGAAATCATCACTTCTTTAGCAGCTAAACCACTTACCAAAGATACACTAAGTTTCCAATCAAAGCCAAGTGGTGCAAAAATAGGCTCTATTGCTTTACCAAATTGTCCAAGATAACTATTTTCTATCTGAAGCTCTTGAGTTAAAGCATCTTGAGTATTATTTTCTTGTGCAGGAAAATTACTCGCAAACCAAATAAGCAAAGAAGCTATCAAAATAAATGTTCCTGCTTTTTTTAAATACATTTTGGCTTTGTTAAACACCATAAACCATACCAAATTCCAATTTGGCATTCTATATTTTGGCATTTCCATTACAAAGGGTTCATCTTGTCCTTTAAAAGCACTCATTCTTAAAATTTTAGCTGCAATCAAACCCAAAAACGCACCCAAAAGATAAATCCCAAAAAGATAATTTCCCGCTACATCAGCAGGAAAAAACACTCCAACAAAAAGCACATATACAGGAAGTCTTGCACCACAACTCATAAAATTAATAATAAAAAGAGTTAATAATCTATCTTTTTTATTTTTTAAAGTTCTTGTAGCCATAAATGCAGGTACTGAGCAACCAAAACCCGTGATTAAAGGGATAAAACTTTTACCATGTAAGCCAAATTTATATAAAATTCCATCTAGTAAAAATGCAACCCTAGCCATATATCCAGTTGTTTCAAGCAAGGCTATACCAAAAAATAAAATCATAATATTTGGTAAAAAAGTTATAACCGCACCAACCCCACCTAAAACACCATCAGCTAAGGCTGAAGCGATAAATTCATTGCTAATATTATTTTTTACCATATTACCTAAATTAGCAAAAAACATTTCTATATAATCCATAGGAATTTGACCTAAAGTAAAGGTTAGTTGAAATAAAGCCCACATAAAAAACAAAAATATAGGAATTCCTAAAAATTTATTGATTAAAATAGAATCTATTTCTTTGGTATGATTTTTATACTTAACACCCTTACTTAAAACCTTAGCACATATACCATTTGCAAAAGCAATTAGCTCTTCTTTAAAAATACTTTCTATATCTTTGCTATGATATGCCATATAAATTTTTTCTAAAGCTTCATCAAGTATTTTTCTCAAAGCGTGTGAAATGACTATATTGGCTTCATTTTTAAGTAAAGCAAGTGCCAAATCTTTTGTAGAAAAATCTAAATAAGTAATTTCATTTTGATTTAAAAAATCACTTATTTTTGCAAGTTCTTCTTCTATAATATCACTATAAACACGCTCTTTGGCTTCAAATTTAGCTTCATGGGTTGAAATGATTAAATCCAAAAGCGCATTTAGATTTTCTTTAGTTTTAGCACACACGCCAAGACAAGGTGTATTTAGAAGTTGGGATAAAATTTTAAAATCTATACTAAAACCTTCATTTTTAGCTTCATCTTGCATATTTAAAGCCATAATCATTTTGATTTTAGCTTCTATTAAAGATGCACTCAAAATCAAATTACGCTCTAAATTTGTAGAATCAAGCACATTTACTACAAGATCAAATTTACCTTTTTTTAAAAAATCTTTTGTAATTTTTTCTTCTTCGCTATAACCATCCAATGCATAAGTTCCTGGTAAATCTATAAATTTAAACTCATAATTTTTATAAACTAATCTAGCCTCAGCCTTTTCAACCGTAACACCGCTAAAATTACCAACTTTCATATTAGCTTTACAAAGTGCGTTAATTAATAAACTTTTACCGACATTTGGCTGACCCACTAAAGCAACGATGATTTCTTTCATTAAAACTCTTTTGAAATTTGTATTATTTTTGCTTCACTTGAGCGTAAAATCACGCAAGTTGTATCAAGTTCTACCATAATAGTAGAATTTGCAATAGAAGAGCGAATTTTTTTAACTTTTTTGTTTTTTGCAAAACCAAAACTAAAAAGTCTTGCTTGGAGTTGTTTATCTGCTTCAAAGCCTACTATAATAGCTTCTTCATTATCTTTTAATGCATCTAAAGTCATGTTTTTCCTTACAAAAACTAAGATAAAACATTATATAAAAAATTAAATTATTTCTTTTTTAAAATAATAAGCAATCTCAAAAAATGAGATTGCTAGAAATCAAAATCATTTATATTTTCTAAATTTTGAAGCTTTTTGACTAATTCCTCAGCCTTTTCTAAAGAAAGTGCTATGCTAGCATTGGAAAGAAATTTATCTTTTAATTCGTCAAAACTTAAAGGATTATCAAAATTTCCTTTATTAATCAGTACATCTTTTTTAATTACTCTTCCATCATTTAAAACAGCTTCTAAATGTCCTGGAAAGTATTTAGGGAAACCGCTAGATTTTTTCTTTTCATAGCTAATTTTTTTAGCAAATTCTATTAGTTCAGCTCTATTTAAATCTTCATAAGATTTTAAAGTAATTTTGCCATCAAAAAATGCCAAAGCCATTAAAAAAGGCATGGAAAATTTAGCAGCATAAGCACTTTGTGGAGTGTATTTTGCTTCTATTGGATCACAGATAAATGAAATTGGCACCTCATCTACAAAACAATGTATACTTTTGATATCTTGTGCTTTTAAGCCATCATTTCTTAAACTCATAGCACAATCAATAAGCCCATGTGCAAAATGACAACTTGGATAAGGTTTTAACGAAACTTGCATTACTTGCCAAATTTCATTCAAGCCCTTACAAAGTTCATTTTTATCACACTCATCTTCTAAGCCAAAAGTTCTAAAGATATTATCCCTTCCTTCAAATATACTCAAAGGACCGCTCATATTAGCTTTTGCGCAATTTGCTACTAAAATTCCATTTTTCAAAGCATTAGCTATGTGTAAAACTTTAGAATTAGAACCATTAGATAAAAACTCATTTACCCCACTTGCAAAACTTCCTGCTAAACCTAGCGCATTGATGATTTGTTCTTTGTTTAAACCAAGTAAAACACAACTTGCAGCCACACTACCAAAAATTCCTGCTATAGCTGTAGTATGAAAGCCGCGTTTATGGAAACTTCCTTTGCTTGCTATACCCACTCTAGCAGCAATTTCCCAACCAACTATAAAAGCTTTTAAAACTTTTTTTCCATCTTTACTTACGCTAAATCCATAAGTTAAACAAAGCGGAGTTAAAATAGCACTAGCATGCAAAATAGCTTCAGTATGAGTATCATCAAAATCAAGGGCATGCGCTGCAATAGCATTTACCATCGCAGCATAAATTACATCAAGCTTTTTATCTTCACTCCAAATTTTTTCACTAGGATTTACGCTTAAAGCTTCAAAAGCCTTAGTTGCATTTAAAACACAAGCTTCATTTTTAGCAGCTAGGGCTGTTCCTAGTGCATCAAGCATAAGCTCTTTTGCTCTTTGTTTTACTTCACTAGGGATAGCTTCATAGTCTAAATTTACGATAAATTCGGCTAGTTTTTCACTTAAATACATTTTTTCCTACTTTAGAATTGGTGCATTAGCGATTTTTTCTAAGAACTCATCAACTAATTTTGGTGCATAACCTACATAAGTTGTAGCATCCATTAAAACATCAATATCTTTTTCACTTAAAACCTTACTCACGCGCTCATCTTCAAGTAAAACTTCTTTGAAAGTTTTATGATTTTCTATACCTCTCATAGCATTTTCATAAACAATTTCATGTGCATGTTGCTTACCATAGTGATCGCTTAAAGCAAACATTACACGTTCTGCTAATACAAAGCCATTAAGCGTATCAAGATTTTTTAGCATTTTGTCTTTTTTAACTTCTAAATCATCAAAGACAAATTTCATATTTGCCAATACCACTGAAAGCATTAAAAACGCTTCTGGCAAAAGCTTCCATTCCATTTTCCAAACTTGACCATCTCTTTCATGTTCATGTCTTTCTATATCGCTTAAAATTGCAATATTAGCTCTTAGAGCATTACTTACAGTCACTGCATTTTCACTTACTGCAGGATTTCTTTTATGAGGCATAGTAGAGCTTCCCACTTGACCTTTTCCAAAAGGCTCAGCAATTTCATCGATTTCGTTATGAGCTAAGATTAAAAGCTGATGTGCGATTTTGTTAAAGGTTGCATTGATATTACCTAAAACATAACCAAGCTCTATAAAACGATCTCTTGCTGGTTGCCATGAGATATCAGGAACTTCTAAACCTAAGCTTTCTAAAGTAAGTTTTTCTACTTCATTAGCCTTGTCACTTAAACTTGCTTTAGTTCCTACTGCACCTACGATTAATCCTACATATAATCTTTTTTCAAGTTCAATAATTCTTTCATAGTGGCGATTAAGCTCACTAAGCCAAATTGCAACTTTGTGTCCAAAAGTTATAGGTAAAGCTTGTAAAGCTAAGGTTCTTCCCATCATTGCAGTGTTTTTATGCTCTTTTGCTATTTTTGCTAAATTTTTAGCTATATCTTTTAAATCTTGCTTGATTAAAGCCATAGCTTCTTTAAATTGTAAAACTATGCCTGTATCAATGATATCTTGCGTTGTTACACCAAAATGTACATATTCACCAAGACCATTTTCACAAGCTTTTTCTAAACCACGCACAGTAGGCACTAAAGGGTGTTTGGTCTTTTTAAACTCAGCAAAAATAAAATCCATATCCATAAATTTATAATGCGCTTTTTTAGCTATTTCTATAGCTGCTTCATTAGGGATAATGCCAAGTTTTGCTTGAGCTTTTGCCAAGGCAGCTTCTACATCAAGCCATTTTTGAATTCTATTTTCTTCACTAAAAATAGCTCTCATTGCAGGAGTGCTCCAAGAATCTTGAAGCAACCTCATATCAAATACACTCACACCCATGTTTTATCCTTTAAAATTTATTTTTTCAAATGCTTGTTTTAAATCAGCAATCAAATCCTTACTATCTTCAAGACCTATATGAAATCTCACAAAAGGCCCTCTAGCACTCCAATCTGTTGCAGTTCTTGGTGGAGTAGTAACAGTAGCTAAACTCTCATATCCACCCCAGCTTGCACCAATTGAAAAATACTCTAAATTATCTACAAACCCAATGGCTTGTTCTTTTGAAATACCATCTGCAAATTCAATCGTTACCATACCATTAGCGCCTTTATGATCACGCATAAAAACTTCATGGTTTGGATGAGTTTTTAATTTTGGATAAAAGATTGTTTTAACTTCTTTTCTGCTTTGTAAAAACTCTACTACCTCATCTGCACTTTTTTCATGTGCTTTCATTCTTACATCTAAAGTTCTCATACCACGAAGCACTAAATAAGCATCATCAGGACTTGTAGTAAATCCTAAAGCTTCTGGTAATTTGTCAAAATTTTTCCATTCTTTTTCATTAATCACTACTATACCCATGGTTACATCTGAATGCCCACTTAGATATTTAGTTGCGGCAATCACTGAAATATCCACACCAAGCTCAAGCGGATTTAAAAAATACCCACTTGAATAAGTATTATCAATCGCTACTGGTATGTTATGTTTGTGTGCAATTTCACAAAGTTTTGGCAAATCTATGATTTCATAAAGTATAGAACCTGGGCTTTCACAAAGGATTAATTTTGTGTTTGGTTTGATCTTTTCTTCTACATCAGAAGCATCGGCTTTTAAAAAGTCAATTTCTACACCCATTTTAGTTAAAAATAAATCACAAATTGTTCTAACAGGTCCATAAATAGCATCAGTGATTAAAAAATGAGCATCTTTGCTAGCATAATTTAAAAGCACCATAGCTAGCGCTGCAAGTCCTGTTGGGAAAAGTTGCGCTCTATGGCCTCCCTCAAGCGCACAAATTAGTTTTTCAAGTTCAAAATTAGTTGCTGTTCCTCTAGCACCATAACTTAAAACACGATCTGTTTTTCTTAACTCACGGTATTTTTGCCAAGTTGCATGATCTTTAAAAAGTATAGTTGATGCACGCATTAAGGTTGGATTAACTGATCTTACTTCAGCATTTTGATCGCCTCTTCCTAGGTGGATTAATTTAGTTTTGTTGTTCATTTTGTACTCCTTTTTATAGATAAATATAAGTCATAATCACATTAACAATAGCAGCTACAAGCATAGGAATAGCCGTTCTTTTCACAACTTGTAGTGGATTTACTTTAGCTATAGCCGAAATTGCCAAAATAGCAGGTGCAATAGGTGAAACACATCTACCAAAACCTGTCATGATTTGAATAGGTGCTATCATAGCTATGGTTTCAACCCCAAAAGATTTTGCTATATTTGGAATAAGTGGCGCAAAAGAAAAAAATGCTGCATTTCCTGAACCCATTAAAAATGCACATACAGCAAGCAAAATAGAAACTGCTATAATAATAGCAAGCACTCCAAAACCTGCATCTTTTGCAAAACCTATTAAAGTATCTACAAAGCCAACTGATAAAAGTCCGTTTGCAAAAACTTGACCACAAACGATCAAAGAAACTGTGATTACAAACAAATGCCCCATACCTTTGAAAAATACCATAATAGAATTTAAAGTATCAATCAAACTTCTATAACGAATGATTTCAAAAATAATTGCAATAAAGGTTGAAATCATCATTGCAACTGGCACATTCATTTTAATAGCAGTAGATGAAGCGGCTTTAACTTCTTCCATGGTAGCAAATCCCATTAATACCATAATGCTATCTAAAACACTGCTAAAACCCAAAATTAACACTAAAGGTATAACAGGTAAAATCGCATAGATTCTAGGTGGTTTTTTCACCTCTTCTTTTTTGCTATCATTTTCTGATAACTCTTTTTCTATCTCATCACGATTAAAAACAAAATTTTCTTTTTTATCAAAATATTTTGAGCAAAAATAAATCGCAATACCCACAGCAATAATAATAGGTACAGTTGTAGGAAGCTGATAATGCACAAAATACACCGCAGGATCAATTTCAGCTGTTTTTGCAGCTAAAATCACATTACCACTACCTGGACCATGGTCAATGTATTGACAAATAGCGATAATTGAAAGCGCAGAAAGCTTAGAAACGCCTGAGCGCACTAAAATAGGATACATTGTAACCATAAGTAAAAGCGCCAAACCTGCATGTGAAGGTATAAAAAGCACTAAAAACTGGATTACAAAATATGAAACTAACAATAGAACATAAGGCGATTTTACTGCCTTTAAAGGTCTTTCAAACACTTTAAATAAAGCATAACTTGCGCCCACATGATCCATATAAGCAGAAAATCCCGCTATACACATCAAAGTAAGTCCAAGCCCTGCTAGAGTGCTTGACATATTTGTATTAACAACTTGGAAAATATCAAAAAGTCCTAAATGCAAAGATTGCTTTTCACTAATGATAGGAGAAAGTCCAAAAATTCCTGCTAGAGATAGCAAGAATAAACCACTTAAAAGCAACGCCATATGGGCGTTGATTTTTTTATAGAGCATAAATACAAGTAAAAATACAGAACATCCTGCAAAAAATAAACCCAACATGCTCTATCCTTTATAAGCAATAACCTCTATCTCCACTTTAGCACCCTTAGGAAGATCTTTTACCGCAAAAGCACTTCTTGCAGGATATGGAGCTGCGAAAAATTCAGAATAAACCTCATTGAAAACCACAAAATCATCAATATTTGCTAAAAAGCAAGTCGTTTTAACCACATTGTTAAAATAAAGATTATTTTCTTCTAATATAGCCTTAATATTTAACAATGATTGTCTTGTTTGTTCTTTTACATCTTCACTTTCTATATTTCCACTTTCTGGATTAATAGGAAGTTGTCCTGAAATAAATAACAAACCATTAGCTTCTCTATAAGCTGAATATGGTCCTATAGCCTTTGGATAATTTGCCATGTATACTCCTTGTGTTTAAATGAAATCATAATATAATATTATCATCATAATAATAAATTGTCAATATTTTTTTATCATAATAATAATTTTTTTTATTATTATAATTATTAACAACTTTGATGAAAATATTATGTAAAATAACAAAAAACAACAAAAAGGTCTAGATCATGGATGAGCAACAAAAAGAATTATTTATCAAACTTACCCAGTTTTTAGGGCAAGTACTTGGAGATCAATATGAAATAGTTTTTCATGTGATTGCACCTGAGGGTTCATATATTGCAGCCATTGCAAATAATCACATTAGTGGAAGAACCATTAATTCTCCATTAACTTCTTTTGCAAGTGAACTTGTACAAGAAAAAGAGTATTTAAACAAAGATTTTTTATGTGATTATAAAGCAAAGGTTGGAAAGTCTAAGATTGTTACTGGATCAACTTTTTTTATAAAAAATCAAAAGAAAATCGTGGGAATTTTATGTATAAATCACGATACCACAGAGCTTAGAAATGCTATTAGTAAAATCATAGAACTTGAAAAAATCAATGATTTTAGTGATTTATTAGATATTCATAATCAAAACAATATAAATTTGCACAATGTGAGTAATATAGAAACACTTAGTCACTCTATAGAAGATATTTTAGCTGAAAATATAGACTTAAAATATTTAAATTCAGGATATAGCTTAAGCACTGAGCAAAAAGATGAGATTATTAAAAAGCTTCATTCGAAAGGAATTTTTAACATCAAAGGAAGCATACCTATAGTTGCTAAGTCGCTTAATATATCAGAACCTAGTGTCTATAGGTATTTACAAAAACTTAAAAACAATCTCTAAGCTAAAATACAAGCTTAGAGATAAAATAACCTGCAATAGTCGCACTAATAATCAAAACAAAACCTGGTCTTAAATAAGAGTGATTGATCACAAATTTACCTATTTTTGTTGTGCCTGTTCTATCAAAAGCCACACATGCTATTTGATTAGCTCCTGGGACTATAAAATCTCCGCTCACACAAGGATAAAGCACAATAAGAATTTGAGGAGGAATTCCCAAACTCACACCCAAAGGCATCAAAGCAGCTACTGTTGCTGAAGGAGAAAAAATCACCATAGAAAAGGCAAATAAAGCCACCCCAAATAAATACGGATAATCCTCTACAATATGCGATAAAGAATCACTAAATAAAGGCTTATAAGCTTCAAAAAATGTTCCTGTCATCCAAGCTATACCAAAAACCCCTACAACTCCTATAAGTCCTGATCTAAATACCGAAGCTTCACCAAGCTTATTAGCAGGAACTTTAGCAAAAAGCATAATCAAACAAGCCGTTGCAAGCATGATCATTTGGATTAAATTTGGAGTAGAAAGTCTTTCTATTTTACCATCTGCAAGCTCATAATGAGGCAATAAATTTGTAAAAGTACCAAAGAAAATAATAGTTAAAATCCCTAAAGCAAAAATATACAAAGACCTTCTAGCCATAGGATCATGTTCGCTATCTTTGTTTTGCAAATCTTCACTTAAAAAATGATATTCTCCCGCTCTTACTCTTTTTTGAAATTCCTCATCTTGCTCAAGCTCTTTTCCTCTTTTTAAAACACTCAAACAAGCAAGAAACACACCTATAAAAAAGGCTGGCAAACTTACCATTAAAATTTGCACTATTGTTGTACCACTAAAAGCTAAAACAGCCACCATAGCAGCAGTAGCTGCACTCATAGGTGAAGCTATAACACCAATACCTGCTGCTACAACTGAAACCGAAAGCGCTCTTTCGGGACGAATTTTAGCATCAGCTGCCACTTCAGCAATCACTGGATAAATAGAAAAAGCCACATAGGTAGTACCGCAAAAAATCGTAAAAGCAGAGCTAATCAAAGGTCCCATAAAAACAATAGCTTGAGGTTTTTTCTTTAAAATTTTTTCTGCTATTTTTACTAGTAAATCAAGCCCACCTGCGCTTTGTAAAACACTCACACAAGTAATCACAGCAAGTATAATAAACACAACACTCACAGGAAGTGAAGCTGGTTGCATACCAAAAACCAAAACCAAAATACACATACCAAGCCCACCTGCAACACCAAGTCCTATACCACCATATCTACCACCTATGGCTATCATAGAAAAAATGATGAAAAATTCTAATATAAAAATAATATCCATTAATCTTGTGCCTTATATTGTTCCAAAAGCTCTTTTGCATGTTTAATTTGCTCTAATACCACTTTAGTTCCTGTACCACCATAAGATACTCTTGCGTCTATACAAGTTTCTAAAGCAATTGCCTCATAAATATCTTCTTGGATATTTTCATTAAATTGATGAAATTCCTCCATGCTAAGTTCTTCAAGCATTTTTCCATGTTTAATACAATAATTCACAGCCCCACCAACTATACTATGAGCTTCTCTAAATGGTATATTTTTTCTTACTAAATAATCAGCCATATCTGTGGCATTTGAAAAGCCTTTTGCAGCTGCTGCTCTTGTATTATTAGCATTTACTTGCATTTTTTCTATCATAGGAGTTATGATTTTCAAACTTGCCATTAGAGTATCCATAGAATCATAAACTTGAGCCTTATCTTCACTCATGTCAGTATTATAAGCTAGTGGAATACCTTTCATAATAGTTAGCATTGCCATAACATTACCATACATTCTACCTGTCTTACCACGCATTTTTTCAGCCACATCAGGATTTTTCTTTTGAGGCATTATGCTTGAGCCGGTACAAAAATCATCACTTAATTCTATAAATTTAAAATCTTGACTTGAAAAAAGTATAAGCTCTTCACAAAAACGACTAAGGTGCATAAAGCACATTGCAGCCACAGAAGTAAATTCAACCATATGATCTCTATCACTAACGCTATCAATGCTATTTTCTGTTGGTTTTGCAAAACCTAGTTCTTTGGCACAAAAATGTCTGTCTATATTAAATGTGGTTCCACCAAGCGCAGCTGCTCCTAAAGGACACTCATCCATTCTTTTATATAAATCTTCAAAACGAGAATAATCCCTACTTAACATCCAAAAATACGCCATGATCCAATGTGAAAAAAGCACCGGTTGACCGGTTTGTAAATGTGTATAACCTGGCATAATAGCTTTGATATTTTTTTGAGCTTGATTGATGATTTCTTCTTGCAAAGCAATAATTTGATTTAAAATTTCTTTTATAACGGCTCTCATATGCATTTTTGAATCAAGCGTAGTTTGATCATTTCTACTTCTTGCAGTGTGAAGCTTTCCACCTACTGGGCCTACAATTTGCGTCATTCTTTTTTCTACAGCCATATGAATATCCTCATCAGCTATATCAAAAACAAAGGTTCCATTTTGAATTTCTTCTCTAACTTGTTCTAAACCCTTGGTGATAGTTTTTGCTTCATCTTCTTTTATAATGCCTTGTTTTGCAAGCATAGTGCAATGAATTATACTTCCTTGTATATCAAAAGGAGCAAGTCTTGGCTCAACTAATAATGAAGCAGTGTATTCTTCAACTAATTTATTTGTAGGTAAATCAAAACGTCCACCCCATAATTTCTCTGCTTTTTGTGACATATTTATCCTTCTATTTACAAATAAAAGGATAATTTTATAATTTTTATTTTTTCAAAGAGTTTAACTTTTCTTTCTTTTAAAAATTTTTAACATACCAAAAGCTATTTTTTTAAGAAAGCTTTTTTTAGAATGCTTTGTTAAAAATTCTACTATATCTCTATGCCCAAACATTAGTGCAAAAGTAAAAGGTGTCATACCAAGACCGTTGTTTTCATCAATATTTGCTCCATGTTCTACCAAAAGCTTACACATAGGCAAATATCCTTTAAAACACACCCCTGCTAATGGAGTTTGTCCTCTGTCATTTTTCTCATCTACCCTAGCATTATTTTCTAGTAAAAACTTAGCACATTCATAAGCATTATGATAACTTGCAAGCATTAAAAGACTATCGCCTTTATGATTTTTTAAATTCACACTCAAACCTGCTTCTATCATAATCTTTAAATTTTGCAAATCATTTTTTCTTGCATAATCAAAAGCCATAGTACAAAGTTCTTGAATTCTTTTTTCTTCTTCGTTGCTAAACATATTTTTCCTTTTATAATCTTTAGTTTGCCACTTTTAAAGTGGCAAGTAAAAATTACATTTTCAAAGTTTTTTTAACACCATTTGCATATTCACTTGAAATTTTTTCAAAATGACTTAATGCTCTAGCAATAATTTTTTTATCAACCCCACTCATAGAAGTAGCGATATTTTTAAATAACTGCTCTTTTTGATCTTGGTTCATTATATCAAACAAAGCTCTTGGTTGAGTATAAAAATCATCATCAAGTGGAGCATATCTTTGCGCACTACCTTCAAGTGATAAGTCAGGCTCAAGATAGCTTTTATCTTCTTTTGGACTATCATCATAACTATTTGGCTCATAGTAAGCTGCGCCATTTTTATAAGTGTCAAAATTCATAGCTCCTGCTACATTATAAGTATTTACTTCACTTTTTGCACGATTAACTGGCAATAAATGATAATTTGTTCCTATGCGATATCTGTGTGCATCAGGATAAGAAAAGATTCTAGCTTGCAACATTTTATCAGGACTAAAACCAATACCAGGAACGATATTACTTGGACTAAATGCAGCTTGTTCTACTTCGTTAAAGTAATTTTGTACATTTTTATTAAGTACTAATTCACCTACTTCTATTAAAGGCACAATGCTATGTGGCCAAACTTTAGTTAAATCAAAAGGATTAAAACCTAGTTTTTCTACCTCATCTTCTTTTAAAACTTGAATTTGGAAAGTCCATTTTGGAAAATCTCCTTTTTCAATAGCCTCATATAAATCTCTTTGATGACTTTCTCTATCATTTGCTATTAAATTCGCCGCTTCTTCGTTGGTTAAATTTTTAATACCTTGCTTGGTTTTAAAATGAAATTTCACCCAAAATCTTTCATTTTTATCATTAATCAAACTATAAGTGTGACTTCCAAAACCATGCATATGACGATAACTTGCAGGAATTCCTCTATCGCTCATTAAAATAGTAACCTGGTGTAAGCTTTCAGGACAAAGGCTCCAAAAATCCCATGCAGCATTATTACTTCTTAAATGAGTTCTTGGATCTCTTTTTTGAGTATGGATAAAATCAGGAAATTTATACGCATCTCTTATAAAAAATGTCGGAGTATTATTACCTACTAAATCCCAATTTCCTTCTTTGGTATAAAATTTAATCGCAAAACCCCTTACATCTCTTTCTGCATCAGCTGCACCTGCTTCACCTGCAACGGTTGAAAATCTTATAAATAAAGGCGTATTTTCTCCAAGCTGTAAAACTTTTGCTTTGGTATATTGAGAAATATCTTTAGTAATTTTAAGTTCTCCATAAGCACCACTTCCTTTTGCATGTACTGTTCTTTCTGGAATTCTTTCTCTATTTTGATGAGCAAGTTTTTCAAGCAAAATATAATCTTGCATTAAAAGTGGACCTTTAGCACCTGCACTTAGTGAATTTTGATTATCAGCTATGATATTTCCAAAATCATTTGTTAGTTTTTTCATTGTGTCTCCTTTTTAAATAATAATTTTTATTATTTGATAAATTATATTCCTATATTATTAAAATAAAATTAAACGATAAAAATTATCATTATTTAAAAAATGATTATAAAATTCTTATTTTTAAAAAAATAATCTTTTTTTAAGCATAAATATTTTTATTTTGTAATAAAATTGTTAAAAAATAAGAATAAGCATTCTTATTTTAAATATTTTTACTACAAAATTAATAAAAAAAGGAGAGCTTATGGATAAAGAAACAAGAACTTATTATATTAAATTAGTTAAATTTCTTGCAGAAGCCTTGGGTAGAAATTATGAAATAGTCTTGCACGATGTAAGCGAAGATGGAGCTAATATAGCAGAAATTGCTAATAACCATATTAGCAAAAGAACTATAAACTCACCTCTAACTGGTTTTGCCATTGAAATGATTAAAAATAAAATCTATTTAGAGCGTGATTACATAACACATTATAAAACTTCAGCTAAAAGCTCACAAGCAATGTCAGGCTCTACTTTTTTTATTAAAAAAGATGAAAAACTCGAAGGTTTGCTTTGTATTAATCATGATACCTCAGCGTTTAAAAAAATATCTGATGAAATTTTAAATCTTGGAAATATTTATGATAATGCTTATGAAAACCCTGAGCAAGAAAACAAAGAATATATTAAACTTGATTTAGAAGAAATTGTCGAAGATATTTCGGGTATGGATATAGAAAGTTTTAAAAATAAAAGCTTAAAACCAAAAGAAAAGCAAAAAATGATAGCTAGTTTATATGAAAAAGGTGTGTTTAATGTAAAAGGTGTTATTCCTAAGGTTGCTGAACTTTTAGGTATTTCTGAGCCTAGTGTTTATAGACATTTACAAAAGATTAAATAATCATAATTTAAAAAAATTGTAATTTTTGATACAATAACACTTTAAATTTAATAAAAGGAAAAATATGGCTGATGATATGATGGATGAACAAGGCGAATCAAAGAAAAAAGGTGGCAATACTTTAGTAATTATTATCGTTGTATTTTTATTTGTATTTTTACTTGTGATTGTAGGAGCGATTGCTTATTTAATGTTTAGCGGTGGTTCTGAAGAAAATCCTGCTCCACAAGCTGAAGAAAGCGCACAAGTTGCACAAGCTCCTAAGAAAACAAATGCAGTAGCAGCTAGAGGGAGTGACTATGCAAATATTGGGGTAATGTATCCTTTAGCACCTTTTACACTAAATTTGTTAAGTGATGGTGGATCAAGATATGTAAAATGCACCATTCAACTTGAACAAAATGTTGAAACTCTAACCCCAGAACTTGATAAAAAAGTTGCTATTATTAGAGATATTATCATTAGAACTTTAACTTCAAAAACCTTTGAAGAAGTAAGCACCACAAAGGGTAAAGAAAGATTAAAAGATGAATTAACCGGTAAAATCAATGAGGTTTTAACTGATGGTTTTATCAAAAATATTTATTTTACTGACTTTGTAGTATCTTAATGATAGGCTGTGACATAGTCGTATGCTCTCGCATAGAAAAAATTTATGAAAGACATAAAACGCTTTTCTTGGATAAATTTTTATCCAAGCAAGAGCAAAGTTATATAAAAAATACCAACACTCTAGCCGGATTTTGGGCTATTAAAGAAGCTGCTTCTAAGGCTTTGGGGGTTGGAATTTCTAAAGAATGTTCTTTTTTTGACATCATCATCTCTAAAGATAATAAAAATGCTCCACATATTAGTTTTTCTCAAAAAGTCATGCAAGAATTTAATATAAAATCAGCAAGTGTAAGCGTAGCACATGATGGGGGTTTTGCTATAGCAGTAGTGGCTATAGAAACTAAGCAAGGTTAAAACCTTGCTTTTACATATAAAGCCCGCCATTGACTTTTAAAATTTCTCCTGTGATATAAGAAGAATGATCGCTTAATAAAAACGCCACGGCTTGAGCTACCTCACTTGCATCCGCAAAGCGCTTTAAAGGGATATTATTAATATAATTTTGTTTTATTTCATCACTTAAAACTTCAGTCATATCACTTTTTATAAAACCTGGGGTAATGCAGTTATATCTTATATTTCTTGCTGCACCTTCTTTAGCAAAAGATTTTGTTAGTGCTATCATACCGCCTTTACTAGCACTATAATTAGTTTGGCCTGCATTTCCCATTTCTCCAACTATAGAAGCGATATTTACAACCGCGCCAAAACGCTTTTTACTCATAGTTTTTAATGCCTCTCTACAACCTAAAAAGCTTGAATTTAAATTAGCATTAATCACTGAAGAAAAATCATCCATACTCATTCTAAGCGCTAGTTTATCATTAGTAATACCTGCATTATTAACTAAGTAACTAAGCTCACCATCACTTTCTACTATAGTTGCAATAGCACTGATAAATTCTTCTTCGACACTTGCATCAAATTTAATCACAGCTGCAGTGCCACCACTTTTTTCTATCTCTTCTTTTAACGCATCAGCAAGTTCAGGCTTACTTCTATAATTAATCCAAACTTTTAAACCATGACTTGCTAATTCTTTAGCTATTGCTGCACCTATACCTTTACTTGCACCTGTTATTAAAACATTTTTTCCACTAAATTTCATTGTTCTCCTTTAAATTAAAATAAAGCCTCATCCATTTCTTTTGGGATAGGTAAGTTTAAAATTTTAAGCACGCTTGGTGCTATATTACTAAGCCCCATGCCTTCTTTAAGCTTTTCTACTCCTTTAGCTTCCACAAAAGCAAAAACATCAAAGGTCGTGTGATTAGTGAGCATATTTTCTTTTTCATCCCTCATTGCTTCACAATTTCCGTGATCTGAAGTAATAATGAAAGCATAATCATGCTCTCTTGCTTTAGCAATAACCCTACCCAAACACTCATCCACACATTCAACCGCACTAACTGCAGCTTCAAAATCACCCGTATGTCCTACCATATCACCATTTGCAAAATTTACTACGATAAAATCCATACCATTTTCTATACCCTTAATCACCTCATCTGCGACCTCTTTAGCACTCATTTGAGGTTTTTCATCGTATGTTTTTACCTTAGGACTTGGGATTAAAACTCTTGTTTCATTACACTCTAATTCTTCTTTTCCCCCATTAAAGAAAAAGGTTACATGAGCGTATTTTTCTGTCTCAGCTGTGTGAAGTTGGCTTAAATTTGCATTAGCTATCACAGAAGCTAAGGTATTATTTAATTCTTCTTTTTCAAACATCACAGGCAGTTTAAAACTCTCATCATACAAACTCATAGTAATAGCATTTTTTATAAGCACTTCTTTTGGAAATTCATTAAAACTTTCTTGGGTTAAAGAAGCAACTAATTGACGCATTCTATCATTTCTAAAATTGATAAAAATCACACCATCTTCAGCCTTAATCCCATCAAAGTTTTGACTAATAACTGGGGTTAAAAACTCATCTGTAATATTTTCATCATAGCTTTTTTGTATAAATTGCACAAAATCATCACACTTTTGTGCCTTAGCAAATAAAGCATCATAATAAGACTTAACCCTATCATAGCGCTTATCTCTATCCATAGCATAAAATCTTCCCGATAAAGAAGCAAAATTAATCCCTTCTTTTTCGCAAAATTCCTGTAAAGATTTTATAAATTCTAAACCTGAATTTGGAGGACAATCCCTACCATCACTAATTGCATGCGCAAAAACTTCTTTATTTTCTTGCTTACAAATTTTTAAAAGCGCATTAAAATGTGTATGCATAGAATGCACCCCACCATCACTATAAAGCCCTATAATATGCACTCTTTTGCATTTTTGTAATAACTCTTTTAAAGCCTTATTATCTTTTAAAGTATCATTTTCTATGGCTTTATTTATCTTAACTAAATTTTGATAGATTATGCGTCCACTACCTATACACATATGCCCTACTTCGCTATTACCCATTTGACCTTCAGGTAGGCCAACTGCTAAACCGCTTGTTTTTATCAAAACATTAGGGGTATTTTCAAAAAGCTTATCATAAGTTGGCTTTTTAGCATGAAAAAAAGCATTATAGTTTAAATTTGTATTATGTCCTATACCATCTGTGATTATCAAAATACATTTTTGACTCATTTTTTACTCTTTTTTATAATTTATTTATGTGATTTTACTAAAATTATGCTTTTAAAAAACAAATACAAGGTTAAAATTTTGCTTTATCTTACAGAATATACAAATTATATGTTTTTTTCTTATATTAGCGTGCGTGCTGGTTTTGCATTTTTTATCGCTTTATTTTTGAGTTTGTATTTAATGCCAAAATTTATCAAATGGGCTCAAAATAAAAAAGCAAATCAACCTATTTATGAATACGCTCCACAATCACACCAAGCTAAATCTCACACCCCTACTATGGGTGGGCTTGTTTTTATCTTTGCTACTATCATAGCAAGTGTTTTAAGTGCTGATTTAAATAATAGTTTTGTAATTGTTGGATTATTATGTTTGGTATTATTTTGCACTATAGGTTTAGTGGATGATTTAGGGAAAATTTTAAAAAAAGACAATCATGCAGGGCTAAGCCCAAAAATGAAACTTCTAGGACAATTTAGTGCTGCTTTTATTTGTATTGGATTATTATCTTTATTTGATATAAATACTGAATTTTATTTACCTTTTTACAAGCATGCTATTTTTGATGGTGGTATGTTTATGTTGTTTTTATGGATTTTAGTCATTGTATCAAGCTCTAATGCTGTGAATTTAACCGATGGACTTGATGGGCTTGCAACTGTGCCTTCTATATTTTCTCTTTTAAGCCTTGGTGCTTTTTTGTATTTAAGCGGAAATGCTATTTATAGCTCTTATTTATTTTTACCTAAAATTCAAGGCCTAGGAGAACTTGTGGTAATAAGCGCGGCTTTAGTTGGTGCGCTTATGGGATTTTTGTGGTATAACTGCTATCCTGCGCAAGTTTTTATGGGAGATAGTGGGAGTTTAAGTATAGGAGCTTTTTTAGGTTATCTTGGTATAGTAAGTAAAAATGAAATTTTACTTTTGCTTATAGGTTTTGTATTTGTTTTAGAAACTATTTCAGTGATTTTACAAGTAGGAAGTTTTAAAATCTTTAATAAAAGAGTTTTTAAAATGGCACCCATTCATCATCATTTTGAAAAAATAGGTTGGGTGGAAAATAAAATCATCGTGCGTTTTTGGATGATAGCCTTACTTGCAAATATCATTGCATTAATTAGTATAAAGTTAAGATAATGAAAATTTCACTTTTTGGATACGGAAAAACAACTAAAGCTTTTGCACAGCGTTTTGGAAATTGCGATATTTATGATGATCATTTTACAAGTATAAGTAAGGATGAATTTAACAATACACTTTTACCACCTTGTGAATTTGATCCTTTAAAAAGTGACTTAGAAATTCCAAGCCCTGGTTTTCCAAGCGATCATCATCTCATACAGCAAGCAAAAAATTTAAGTAGCGAGTATGATTTTTTTTATGATGGCATGCCAAAAAGCGTTTGGATAAGTGGAACAAATGGCAAAACCACCACCACTCAAATGACACACCATCTTTTAAAACACATCAATGCACAAATGGGAGCAAACATAGGAACTCCTTTAGCGCAAATGGATATTAGTGCTAAATTATGGATTTTAGAAAGCTCATCTTTTTCACTTTTTTACACCAAAATAGCTAAACCTGAAATTTATGCGCTTTTACCTATCACACCTGATCATCTTTCTTGGCATAAAAGCTTTGAAAATTATGAGCGAGCAAAGCTTAGCGTGCTTGAAAGAATGAATGAAAATGATGTGGTAATTTTACCTAAAAAATATGAGGCTTATCCAACCCATGCTTATGTTATAAGCTATGAAGATGAGCAAGATTTAGCTAAAAAAATGCAAATTGACTTAGAAAAAATTCATTTTAAAACTCCATTTTTACTTGATGCACTTATTGCCTTAAGTATAGAAAAAATCATACTAGATCGTTGTTCTTATGAGCTTTTAAACGAGTTTAAAATAGAAAAAAATAAACTTGAAGAAATATTTGATCATAAAAATAGACTTTGGGTAAATGATACTAAAGCGACTAATCTGGATGCTAGTTTAGCTGCTCTTAAACGCTATAAGGATAAAAAAATTCATCTTATCATAGGTGGGGATGATAAGGGAGTGGATTTAAGTGCTTTATTTACTTTTATGAAAGAGCTTAATATAGAGCTTTATGCCATAGGAAAAAGCACTAATAAAATGCTTGAATACGCTAAAAATGCTAATTTAAAAGCACATTTTTGTGAGTTTTTACCTAAAGCAATAGAAAAAATCAATCAAAACTTAACTAATGATGAAGTAGCCCTGCTAAGCCCTGCTTGTGCAAGCTTAGATCAGTTTAAGTCTTATGAAGAAAGAGGGGAGCTTTTTAAAAAATGCATTCAAGAACTAAACTAAATCTTTTTGAATGCAAAGTTTTAAAAACTCACATAAATTTATAAATTTCTTGCTTGGCTCTTTATTTTTATGATAAATCAAACAAAGCTCTCTTGAAATTTTAAAATTTTTTAATCTCACTTCAAATAAGCTTTTAGCTTCAAGCTCTTCTTTAACGCTAAATTTAGGTAAAACTGCTAAAAAATCACCTTTTTTAACTAACTCTTTTATCATAGCAGTTGAGTTTAGCTCATAAACTAAATTAAGCTTTACATCTTTAGGTAAAGCACTTAAAAATACTTCTTTTGCACCTGAACCTTGCTCACGACTTAGCCATTTAAAATCCTTTAATTCATCTATGAAAAATTCTTTTTTAAAGTCATTTTTACTCACCACAATAAGCTCATCATCACAAATTTTAATCTTTTTTATATCCTTATCTTTGCAAATCCCTTCAATCAAACCTATATCGATTTCTTTATCTAAAATATCTTTGATGATATTTTGGCTATTATCCAAGGACAAATTTAACTTGATATTTTCTGCCTTTTGATCTAAAAAAGATCCTAGTAAATAAGTGCCTACATTTTGACTCACTTTCATACTTATTTCATAGCTTTGATCATCTTGCATTGCTTTTTCTATGCGCTCAAATTCTAAAATTAAAGGAGTGATTTGTTTTAAAAAAACCTTTCCTTTTTCATTTAAGCTTAAAAATTTAGCATTTCTATCAAAAAGCTTGGTTTTTAAACTTTTTTCAAGTTCAAATATAGCTAAAGACAAAGCAGATTGGGTTATATTTAATTCTTTAGCACAAGCTCTTAAGTTTAAATTTCTACACAAGGCTTGAAAATATTTTATTTGTTTAAAAGTCATAAGTACTCTTTTGATAAATATTTTTAATCATTATATCAAATAAAATTAATTTTACTTATCACAAAAAAATCATTAAGATTACAAAAAAACAAAAAAAGGAAAACTCATGCATAAAAATATATATAAACATAGAAAATTTGAAGCTTTTTTACTGCTTTTTACTCTTGCTTTTTGTGCTTTTGCTATTTCTGAGCTTAATTTTTTTAAAAATCTTGGAATTTCAGCTTTAATCGTAGCTGTGATTTTGG
Organism: Campylobacter sp. CNRCH_2015_0338h; assembly: GCF_025772785.1. Taxonomy (NCBI): domain Bacteria; kingdom Pseudomonadati; phylum Campylobacterota; class Epsilonproteobacteria; order Campylobacterales; family Campylobacteraceae; genus Campylobacter; species Campylobacter sp. CNRCH_2015_0338h. Next base: position 89,330 of record NZ_JAKMST010000001.1, on the reverse strand, counting down.
GAGCTTTAATAGGAAATTTAGCACATCAAAATGCAAATTTACTCAAAAAATCAGGAGTTTTAGGCATAGCAACAAAAGAAATTTTAAGACTTGGGATTATACTTTATGGCTTTAGAATTACTTTTAATGATTTAGAAAAAGTTGGATTAAATGGAATTTTATTAGCATTTTTAGTAGTGTTTTCTACCTTTTTTATGGGACTTTTACTGGGAAAATTATTTAAACTTGATCTTAAAGAAAGCATACTTATAAGTAGTGGCTCAAGCATTTGTGGAGCAGCTGCTGTGATGGCTAGTGAAAGCATTGTTAAAGGTGGCTCTGCTAAAGTTGGCGTGGCAGTTTGCACTGTGGTTGTGTTTGGAACTTTGGGGATGTTTTTATATCCTTTGGCTTGGAATTTAGGCTGGTTTGATTTTTTTAGTTTAAAGCAAATGGGGTATTTCATGGGAGCAAGCTTGCATGAAGTTGCACATGCTGTTGCAGCAGGTGAAGCTGTGCAAGCAGGAGATGGTGCTGTCATAGAAAAAATGATGCGTGTTTTAATGCTAGTGCCTTTTTTGATTTTCTTAGGTCTTTTTTCATTGAAATTTCTAAACAAAAATAATGAAAAAATTTCCATTAAAGCAAATATTCCTTATTTTGCTTTGTGGTTTTTACTTGCTTGTGGTATTAGCTCACTTGAAATATTAAATACAGATTTTGCGCTTAATTATATAAAACCAAGCATACAAACTATAGACACGCTTTTACTTTCTATGGCCATGGTAGCTTTGGGAGTTAATATCCATAAAAATGTTTTAAAAAATGCAGGTTTTAAACCATTTTTAATGGCATTGTTGCTTTTTATATGGTTAATCTTTATATCAATTAGCTTAATTTTCCTATTAAATTTATAATATGTTTCATAATGAAACATATTATAGTATTTTATACTTTTTTATTAATTTAATATTTATTTTTTCTACTTTATATTTAAATAATATTATAATTATATTGTAATAAACATCCAAAAAGGAGCTAACATGTTTACGCCTAAAACTAAATGTGAATTAGTTGCTCTTGTTAGAGAAGAGCTTATTGCCTTAGATGAAATCGATGTAAGCTTAATTACGGATATGTCTTATTTATTCTACTATTCTACCAGAACCAACTTTGATGGTATAGAAAAATGGGATGTGTCAAATGTTAAAGATATGTCTTATATGTTTTATTGCTGCAAAAGCTTTAATCATGATATTTCTAAATGGAATGTTAAAAATGTTGAAAACATGGAAGGAATGTTTTTTGATTGTGAATCTTTTGATCAAGACTTATCTTCTTGGAATATGTCAAATGTAAAAGATACTAAATATATGTTTTGTAATTGTCTTAAATTCAACCATAAAGTAGAAAATTGGGATGTGCATAATGCCATTACAATGGCACATATGTTTGAAAATTGCAAACAATTTGATCAAGATTTGTCAAGATGGGATGTACATAATGCTAAAACAATGGCATTTTTATTGCATAATTGTACTAATTTTCACTATGATGTTAAAAAATTAGATATTAATAAAAATTGCAATATCCAAAAAATACTAGGACATGAAGAAATACAAAATCAATACGCTATAAAATATTAATTATAAGGTAAACTATTGCTTACCTACTTGGTTAATCCAAAGCCCCATAGCAATCACAACAATAACCTGCCCTAAAAATCCTTGAAATACGCTAAATAATCTTAGCAAAGAACTAACCGGCGTTACATCACCAAAGCCTATCGTTAGCATAGTAACTCCACTAAAATAATAACAATCAACCAAACCTTTTATTCTATTTTGAATTTGAGGTTTTAACTCATCATTTAAAGACCAAAAATTATGAATTCCTCTTATAGGTGTTTGAAACTGCACTTCTATAACTTTTTCTTGTAAATCTACAATATCTAGATTTTCATTTTTTTGAGTAGCAATTAACATTCTATTGTAATTATCTACATCACAAGAAAAATAATACAAATTTCCATACGCAAACCATATCAAAACATATGCATATAAAATAATAAAAAATTTTTCTTTAATATTAATCTTTCCACTAAAAGCAGCCCAAATACTAATAAGCAAAAAAACCATCAATGCCACAGCCACCATAATAGGAATAATATTTAAAATTAAAAATAAAATTTCAGAAGTAATTTTACCTGTTGCATAAATAGCAAGTTCATCAAATAAAAAACTACAAAACAAAGGCACCATAGCAAGCAAAGTCCAAACAAAAAGAAATTGTTTGGTACTTTTGTGATAAATGCTAATATAATGATTTAAAAGTCTATGGTGCAACATTAGCGAATCAGCAATAAAGGTTTTTTAGCCTTAGTTAAAATATCATTTGTCAAACTACCAAATAAAATACTTTTTAACCAGTGATGTGAATAAGCTCCCATAATCAATAAATCTATATCATTTTGCTCACCAAAATCAAATAAAGCCTGAGTAATCTCTCCATTTAAATGCTGAGTTTGCACATTTAAATTTGCTTCTTTAAAAATTTGACTTACTTGAGTTAATAACTCATAAGAAGCTTTTTCATCTTTAGATACATTTACTACATAACGTTTTGCTTCTTTGAAAATAGGTCTTTTAATGGCTTGCTCTATGGCTTTTTTAGCCAAATTACTCCCATCATAAGCCATCATCACACTTTTAATCTCTTTAAAAGCAGAATTTACAAGCAAAATAGGCACATTTAAAGCTCTTACTAATTCTTCTGTATGAATGCCTATTTTATTTTTCTTACCACCGCCTTTTAAACCTGCTATAGCTAATCTTATTTGATCATTATATTCTTTTAAAACTTCTTCTAAGTCTCCATCTCTTTGCACGCTAAAACATTCTTTTACGCCTTGTTCTTTTGCATAAGCACAAAATTCTTCTAAAATTCTTTGCCCTTTTTTGCAAAGATTTTCATTTTTTTGGCTTTGCTCTTCTACTAAATCTTCAATCACACACCCACTAGCACCTATGCCAAAACTACAAGCTAATTCAGCATTAGTAAAATTTGGTTCTATGGTATATAAAAACATTAAAGGTAGATCTAGCTTTTTAGCTAAATACACTCCATAATGCAAACTTTCCCTACAAGGCTCTAAAACATCCACACAAACTAGAATTTTTTCCATTTAATATCCTTTTGTAGTATTAATCTTGTGCTTTTTGCGCTATTAAAACACCTTCTATGATTTTTTTAATATCCCCATCTAAGATATTATCAACCTGCGAAAAAGCTTCATTTGAGCGTGTGTCTTTGACTTGTTGATAAGGAAAAAGCACATAAGAGCGGATTTGATACCCCCAGCCTATCTCACTTTTTTCGCTTGAATTTGCTTCATCTTGTTGTTTCATAAGCTCAAGCTCATAAAGGCGTGATTTTAGCATTTTAAAAGCAGTTGCTTTGTTTTTGTGTTGGCTTCTATCGTTTTGACATTGCACTACTATACCACTTGGCATATGAGTTATGCGCACTGCTGATTCAGTTTTATTAACATGCTGTCCACCTGCTCCGCTTGCTCTATAATAATCAATCCTTATATCTTTTTCTTCAATTTCTATTTCTATATCATCATCAAGTTCAGGCGAAACCATCACACTAGAAAAACTCGTATGACGGCGTCCTGCACTATCAAATGGAGAAGTTCTTACTAAACGATGAATGCCATTTTCAGCTTTTAAATACCCATAAGCATTTTCACCTTTTACTAAAAAGCTAACATCTTTAAGCCCTGCTTCTTCGCCTTCTTGAAAGTCAAGTGTTTCCACTTTAAAACCTTCTCTTTCACAAAATCTCAAATACATCCTATAAAGCATACTAGCCCAGTCATTACTCTCCGTTCCTCCCGCTCCTGGATGAATGGAAACTATGGCGTTTTTACCATCATTTTCCCCACTTAAAAGCATAGAAATTTCAAGATTTACAATAAGATCTTCTAGCTTGTTTGCATCTTCAAATAAAGCTTCTATAGTATCTAAGTCATTTTCACTATTAGCAAGATCAAAAAGCTCACTTGCATCATTTAAAGCATTATTTGCATTTTCATAATTTTTAAGTAAATTTGAAATTTTAGTTTTTTCTTTACCTATCACTCCTGCTTGTTTTACATCACTCCAAAAAGAAGGAGAATTTTCTAAATTTTCTATTTCTTTTAATCTTGCTTTTATCTCTTCAGGCTTAATGATAGAAGCGATATTTCCAACTTTGTTTTTTAATTTTTTTAAAAGTTCGCTGTATTCGTAATTATCCATAAAAATTTTCTTTCTAATTTTTGATATAATTTAATCTTATAATTTTAGCAAAAAAATAAAACATTTAAAGTGAGAAATATGCCAAAACTTTTTTTAATGTCTTTAGGTTGTAATAAAAATTTAGTTGATAGTGAAATCATGCTTGGAAGATTAAGTGATTATGAAATTTGCGATGAGCCAAGCATAGCTGATGTTTTGATTGTAAATACCTGTGGCTTTATAGATAGTGCTAAAAAAGAAAGCATAAATGCGATTTTAGACTTACACGAGCAAAGAAAAAAAGATTCATTGTTAGTTGTAACAGGATGTTTAATGCAACGCTACCGCGAGGAATTAATGAAAGAACTACCTGAAGTTGATCTTTTTACCGGTGTGGGAGATTATGAAAAAATTGATGAAATGATACTTAAAAAAACTAATCTTTTTTCCAATTCTACTTACTTGCAAGATAAAAACACCAATCGCGTAATCACAGGATCAAACTATCATGCTTTTATCAAAATAGCTGAAGGATGTAATCAAAAATGTTCATTTTGCGCTATACCAAGTTTTAAAGGCAAACTCAAATCAAGAAGCTTAGAAAGCATTGTAAATGAAGTAAAAGAACTTGTTAAAAAAGGCTATAAAGACTTTTCTTTTATCGCTCAAGATACAAGTTCGTATTTGTTTGATCAAGGTCAAAAAGATGGACTTTTAAAGCTTATTGAGGCTATAGAAAATATCCAAGGTGTAAAGGCTGCTAGAATTTTATATCTATATCCAACAAGCATTAGTAAAGAAGTGATAAAAAAAATTATTCAATCAAAAGTTTTTGTAAATTATTTTGATATGCCTTTGCAACACATCAGTGATAATATGCTTAAAATCATGAAACGCGGAGCTAATAAAGCTAAATTAATCGAGCTTTTAAATTTAATGAAACAAGCTCCAAATTCGTTTTTACGCACAGGTTTTATAGTAGGTCACCCTGGAGAGAGTGATGAGGACTTTGAAGAATTATGTACTTTTATAAAAGAATTTGGTTTTGATAGAATTAGTGTTTTTGCTTATTCTAAAGAAGAAGATACCGCAGCTTTTGACATGGAACAAATTCCTAGTAAAATCATTAATGCAAGATTAAAAGTGATAGAAAAAATCGTCGATGAATGTATAGAAAAAAGTTTTAATCAACAAGTTAGTAAAAAAACTTTAGCATTTTGTGAAGGTCAAAGCTCTGAAGGAGAATTTTTCATCGGTGCAAAAGATTTGCGTTGGGATAGAAATATAGATGGAGAAATTCTCATCAATGAAAGTGATTGTGGAGATTTAGAAATGGGCAAACTTTATGAGTGTGAAATCACGCAGAGCTTAGATAAAAAACTCATTGCAAAAGCTTTAAGAAAGTTTGATGATTGATAGCAAATATTTAAATCATTTAAAGCAAGGGAAAAATCTTTTAGCATTTTCTCATGGGAGTGATTCTAGTGCTTTATTTTTCATGCTTTTCGAAAAAAATATAGATTTTGATCTTGCTTTTATAAACTATAAAACTCGTAAAAATAGTGATAAAGAAGAACAAAGTGCCAAAGAATTAGCCAAGCGTTTTCATAAAAAAATTTACATCAAAACTGCACCCAAGATAACAAAAAATTTCGAAGCCCATGCAAGAGCTTTGCGTTATGAGTTTTTTGAAGAGCTTTGCAAAAATCACTCTTATGATAATCTTTTACTAGCTCATCATTTAAATGATAAACTAGAATGGTTTTTAATGCAATTTTCCAAAGGTGCAGGGCTTAGAGAATTACTTGGTTTTAAAGATATTGAAAAAAGAAAATATTTTACCATCATAAGACCCTTGCTTGAAATTCCAAAAGAAGAAATTTCAAACTATCTAAAAGAAAACAATATCACTTATTTTCATGATGAGAGTAATGATGATGAAAAATATTTTAGAAATTTTATACGCAAGAATTTTGCCAATGAGTTTTTAAAGCTTTATCCAAATGGAGTAAAAAAGAGCTTTAAATACTTAGAAAAAGATTTAAAAGAAGAAAATATTTATGAATTTAAAAATATTTACATCACTCATAAAGATGAAAGTTTAATCGCAAAATGTTTTAAAAAGCTTGGAGTGCTTTTAAGCGCCAAACAAAGACAAGAAGCACTAAAAGGCGATGGAGTGATTTCACATAAAATAGGCATTGTTTATATACAAGAAAAAGTTTTGATTTTTCCTTTTGTAAGTTGTGAGAAAATACCAAAAGAATTTAAAGAAATTTATAGAAAAGCAAAAATTCCTAAACTCTTAAGAGCATATTTATATACAAAAAATATTGATGTAAAAGAACTTATGCAAGCTCTTTTATGATTTCTTCGAAAAGTTCTTTTACTCTTGCTTCTAAAAAGTCTTTAAATTCAGCACTTGTAGCTTCAGTGCGCATGATAAGATACGGGCTTGTATTAGAAGCACGCAAAAGCGCCCACCCTTCTTTAAAGGTGATTCTAACTCCGTCAATTTCATTACAATCAAGCACATTTTCAAAAGCGTTTGCTTTTACTTTTTCTTTAAATTTTTCTATGATTTGAAATTTATTTTCCTCACTAACTTTAAGCTTAATCTCTTCACTTGCATAAAGTTTTGGTAATTCTTTAACCAATTTTTCTATATCAAAACCATTTACTAAAAGCTCTAAGGTTCTTAAAAATGCATAAATTCCATCATCATAACCAAAATATCTATCTTTAAAGAAAATATGCCCACTAAGCTCTGCTGCTATGTCGATATTTTGCTCTTTCATCATTTTTTTAATGTTAGAATGCCCGGTCTTACCCATCATGATAAAACCAAATTTAGCTACCTCATCAAAAAGGTTTTTAGAACATTTTACTTCACCTAAAACTCTAGGATTTTTTATATTTTTAGCAAATAAATAACAAAGTTCATCGCCCTTAAACACATAGTCTTTACTTGCTACTACTAAACGATCTCCATCTCCGTCAAAAGCAAAGCCCATTTTTGCATTTTCATTTTCTTTTAGCGCAACTTGCAATGCGTGTAAATTTTCAAGCTCTGTTGGATCAGGTGCATGATTTGGGAAATTTCCATCAGGATTTTCAAATAAAATTTGTGCATTAAGATTTAATTTTTCCACCAAAGGCTTTATAATCACTCCAGTGGCTCCATTTGCACAATCAATAATGATTTTTTCTTTATAGCCCTTAAGATGTGAAAAATGCTTAGCTAAAAAGTCTATATATAAGCTTTTAACATCATAATTTTCATATCTTAAATCATCATTGATTTCAAGTTCTAAATACTCTTGCACTTTTAAAGAAAGTTTTTTCAAATCAGCACCAAAAAAACTTTCTTTGTTAATCGTGATTTTAAAGCCATTGTATTCTTTTGGGTTGTGCGAGCCTGTTATCATGATGTTTGCATCAAAAATTTCATCGAAAAACAAGCTAAAATAACCCATAGGAGTTGGTGCTAAGCCTATATTGAAAACTTGCATATTAGCTTTATTTAAACCACTGATTAAATAGTTAAAAAGTTCATTTGCACTATATCTTGCATCATAACCTACGCTTACTTTCTCACAACCTCTTGCTTTCATTTCTAAACCCAAGGCATAACCTATAGCTTTTACACTTTTTTCATTCAACTCACTTGGGTAAAGCCCTCTTATATCATACTCTCTAAAAATCAAATCTAACATTTTAATCCTTTTGCCTTCTAAGTTCTAATTTTGCTTGTTTTAAACTTTCTTCTATGTTTTCATTTTTGCTTGATAAACAAAGTTTAATTTCTAATTTTGCATTTTGCTCTTTCAATTCAAAACTATATTTTTGCATAAAATTTTCAAGCATTTGAAGCTTACTTTGAACAAAAGCTATATTTTCATTTTCAAATACAATGATAAAATAATCCTTATCATCTTTAAAAACCCTAGCGTGTAAAGCTTTTTTTAAAATCCTAGCAAACTCATACATTACAAACTCGCCCATTTTTGAGCCTTTTTGATGATAAATTTCATTGATATTTTTTACTTCAATCAAGGCTAAATGAAAATTTTCAAGCCCTTGGGCATATCTTCTTAAGGCTTTTAAATTTGGCAAATTGGTTAAAGTGTCAAAAAAGGCTATTTTATAAGCTTTATATGCTAAAAATCCTATCAACACTAAAGAAGCAAATTCATAATAACCCAAATCAACACTATTGTAAAATAAAAACTGCACACTCAAGCCCATATAAGCAAGTAAGAAATGAAAATCATTGTTTTTAAAATACGAAAATAATAAAAATATCATTCCCGCCCAAAACACACAAAAACTTAACTCACTAATAGGCTTAAAAAATTGTGTCGAAAGACCAAAAATTTCGCTTGTAATGCTTGCATTAAAATTAGTACTTGTACTAAGTATTAACGCTACAAAACCCATAAAGGCTAAATATGCAAATTTAATGAGATTAATTCTTTCAAAAACAAGTTTGCTATCTTGTAAAAATACAAAAAGTACAAAAGAAAAAGGCAAAAATACCGAGATAAACAAATGCGCTTGATACTCACTTGCTACTAAAGATAAAGCTCTAGCACATAAAATCAACAAAAGTAAGAAAAAAATCTTATTTTGCTTAAAAAAATAAGCTAAAAATAAAGCTAAGATATTAAAAACCAAAGTCATACTAGGCAATGTTTTTAACAATAAATACGAAAAATCCAAAATAATAAACCTTTTTTTGTTAAAATTATAGCAAAAATATTTTAAGGATATTAATGGTAGAAGTAAAAAATCTCACTATGCGTTTTGCGAACCAGCTTTTATTTGAAGATGTAAATTTAAAATTAAACCGTGGTGAAAGATATGGACTTATAGGCGCAAATGGCGCAGGAAAATCAACCTTTTTAAAAATTCTCTCAGGTGAAATAGAATCAAGCAGTGGAGAAATTTGTATAGATCCAAATTTAAAAATCGCAGTGTTAGGACAAGATCAATTTGCTTTTGAAAATTACACTATCAAAGATGCGGTAATGTGTGCAAATAAAAGATTATACGATGCACTAAAAGAAAAAGAAAAACTTTATATGAGTGAAGAATTTACCGATGAAATCAATGATAGATTAAGCGAGCTTGAAATCATAACAGCAGAAGAAGATCCAAACTATGATTGCGAGCTTAGATGTGAAAAAATTCTTAGTTCTTTAAATATAAAAGATTTTAATGCTCTCATGAGTACTTTACAAAGTGCGGATAAATTTAAAGTTTTATTAGCTCAAGTATTATTTTTAGGTGCTGATGTATTATTTTTAGATGAGCCTACAAACAACCTTGATTTAGAAGCTATTTCTTGGCTTGAAAATGAGCTTTTAAGACATGAGGGAACTTTAGTAGTAATTAGCCATGATAGACATTTTTTAAATAAAGTTTGTACAAGAATTTTAGATGTAGATTTTAAACAAATACGTGATTTTGCTGGAAATTATGATGATTGGTATATGGCTTCAACCTTACTTGCTAAACAAGCTGAACTCAAACGCGATAAAACTTTAAAAGAAAGAGAAGAATTAGAAAATTTCATACGCCGTTTTAGCGCTAATGCTTCAAAAGCCAAACAAGCTACAAGCAGAGCTAAAGCTTTAGAAAAACTTGAACTTGAAGAGATTAAAACTTCAAGTAGACGTGATCCTAGTATAGTTTTTAGAACAAATAGAGAAATAGGAAATGAAGTTTTAGAATTAAAAGGTATTAGCAAGGCTTATGATAAAACTTTATTTGAAAATTTAGAATTAAAATTAGAAAAAGGTGATAAAATAGCCTTAATTGGCGCAAATGGTGTTGGAAAAAGCACTTTAGCTAAAATCATCGCATCAAAATTAGAACCTGATAGTGGTCATATTCACCTTGGTGCCACCATAGAAATGGGATATTTTTCACAAGATACAACGAATTTAATTAATGAAGATTTGAAACTTTATGAATGGCTAATGAGTGAAAAATTCAAAGATTTGGATGAAATTCGCAAATGTCTTGGTAGAATGCTCTTTAGCGGAAGCGATCAAGAAAAAATGGCTTCTAGTTTAAGCGGGGGTGAAAAACACCGCTTAATGCTTTCAAAATTAATGTTAGAACGCGGAAATTTCTTGCTTTTAGATGAACCGGATAATCATTTAGATCTTGAAAGTATCATTGCATTAGGCGAAGCCTTGTATAATTTCAAAGGTTGTGTGATATGCATAAGCCACGATAGAGAACTAATTAGTGCTTTTGCTAATCGTATATGGTTTTTAGAAGATGGAAAACTAACAGACTTTAAAGGAAGTTATGACGAATTTTTAGGAGGTTTAGAATGAATTCGTTTAAGATAAAATATGCAGCTGGTTTTGGACATTTTACTCAAAATCACAGAGGTTTTGGTCCAACTATTTATGTAGAAGAAAGTATTGATTTTCAAAGTGAAAAAGATTATTTTGACTATGTTGAATTTTATGAAAAATTCAGCAAAGAAGATGATACTTATTTTCACATTTCATTTTTAGAAGATCGCCCTTTAACTTCTAAAGAATTAGAAAGTAGAAATGCTTATAGAAAACTAAGAGATGAACGCTGTAATAAAGCTAGAGAAGAGTTTATTAAAAACAATGAAATAGAAGCTGAATACTACCCAACTCATGGCGATTAAGGAATGATTTTTGCTTGTTTTTTCCTTGTAATATTTTGAAAGGAGAAAGCATGCAAGTTAACCATGATAATTTATCGGTTAAAGAGTATGGATATGGTCAAAGTAGTGCTTATAAAAGCACTCAAGGAGCTAATGAAGACTTTATGTCTTTACTTAGTCAAAACAATAGTGAAAATTTAAACGAGCAAAGTATAAAACTTGATGAGCTTTTTTCAAAAGCTATGAGTCAAGATCAATTTAGCACAGGAATTTTTAGCTCAAATATGTCAAATATTTATAATTATCGTTTTAGAGGACAAAACGAAACTCCTATGCAAGCTAATATAGAAGACAAACAAGAACCACAAAAAGATATGGTAAAAGATCTTTTAAGTTCTTTATAAAAATGAAGTAAGCAAACGCTTACTTCCAAACAAGTCCGCTAAATTCAAACTCTTTTGCAAATTTTTTAAATTCCTCCTCTTCTTTTGCATTAACGCTTAAAACCAGTTCAACATTTTCTTGAAATTTTTTTTCATAAGAAATGTTATTTTTATTTAAAAAATGCTCAAATCTTGCATAAAGATGAAAAGGAATGTTTAAATTTAAAATATTTTTAGCTTCAAATTCTAAAAGCGTTGCATTTAAAATAGCTTCATTTGTAGCTTCACTATAAGCTCTTACAAGACCACCTGTACCAAGTTTAATCCCTCCAAAATAACGCACCACAATCACCGCGCAATTAACAAGCAAAGCCCCTCTTAAGACATTCAAACAAGGCATTGCAGAAGTTCCTTTTGGCTCACCATCATCGCTTTTATCTTCTATGATTTGATCAAATTCATTTAAATACCGATAAGCATATACAAAATGCACGGCTTTTAAATGCTCATTTCTTAGCTTTTGCATTAAAGTTTGAAAATCTTCAAAAGGACATAAAAAAGACAAAAAAGTTGATTTTTTGATTTCTATTTTTGCTTGATAAATTTGATCAATGGTTTTCATTTTTTCCTTAAATTAGTTATAATATTTAAATAAAATTATAATCAAAACAACTTATAAAAATTTAAGGATAAACTATGCTTCAAACTTGTATTTTTCCTGCAGCAGGTTATGGTACTAGATTTTTACCTGCTACAAAAACCCTACCTAAAGAAATGCTACCAATTTTGACAAAACCTTTAATTCACTATGGTGTGGATGAAGCTTTAGAAGCTGGTATGGAAACTATGGGTTTTGTTACAGGGCGTGGAAAAAGAGCTTTGGAAGATTATTTTGATATTTCTTATGAACTTGAACACCAAATTGCAGGCACTAAAAAAGAATATCTTTTAAGTGAAATAAGAACACTCATAGATCGTTGTACCTTTACTTTTACAAGACAAAATGAAATGAAAGGCTTAGGAGATGCGGTTTTAAAAGCAAAGCCTTTAGTGCAAGATGAAGCTTTTGGGGTAATTTTAGCAGATGATTTATGCGTAAATGAAGATGGGGTAAATGTCCTAGCTCAAATGGTAAAAATTTATGAAAAATACCGCTGCTCTGTTATAGCTGTGATGGAAGTTGAAGCTGATCAAGTTTCAAACTATGGGGTTATAGCAGGAAATGCTGTGGAGGAGGATTTAATCATGGTAAATTCTATGGTAGAAAAACCCGATCCAAAAGATGCTCCAAGTAACTTAGCTATCATAGGAAGATACATTTTAACGCCTGATATTTTTGGCATTTTAGAAAATACCAAAGCAGGTAAAAATGGAGAAATTCAACTAACTGATGCCTTACTTTCACAAGCAACTAATAATATGGTTTTAGCTTATAAATTTAAAGGAAAAAGATTTGATTGTGGAAGCGTAGAAGGCTTTGTGGAAGCGACAAATTATTTTTATGAGAAAAGTAAAAATGCTAAATAATACTTTATTTTTTAAAACCCAAGATTTTAAAAAAATCACCGCTTATGCAAATAGAATGAATGATGAGTTAGAAAGTGGCGATATAGGGTATTATCACTTAGTAGATACGAGCTTTGATTTAATCAAAGAAAGTAAAGAATTTATCGCTACTAAAACACATATAGAAAATATCGTTTTAGTAGGTATGGGTGGATCAAGTTGTGGAGTTAAAGCTTTAAAAGAGCTTTTATTTGATCAAATAGAAGAAAAAAAACTTTTTATTATTGACAATACTTCCTCGCATACTTTTACCCAAACTATGCAAAAAATAAATCCCCAAAAAACACTTTTCATTATAGCAAGCAAATCAGGTACAACCATAGAGGTGATTTCTTTATTTAAACTCATCATTGCTCATTTTGATTTTAAAAATGAAAATTTACACGAAAACTTTGTGTTTATTACTGATTTTGAATCAAAACTTCATAAACTAGGTGAAGAATTAAACATAAAATGCTTTTTTATACCTAAAAATGTCGGTGGTAGATTTAGTGTTTTATCTGCTATTGGTATTGTTCCCTTGAGCTTTTGTGGGTATGATACTAAAGCCTTATTAGAAGGTGCAAAAGCTTGTTATGTGGATTTTTTTGAAAAAAAATGTGATCAAATTTTGCAAAAGGCTTATCATTATTGCACGCATAAAAGTGCGCATATTAATGTGCTTTTTTCTTATGGAGATGCTTTTAAAGGTTTTAATGAATGGTATATTCAACTAATTGCTGAAAGTCTAGGTAAAAAACAAGGCTTTAAACGCATAGGTTTAACTCCTATTGCTTTAATTGGCGCTAGAGATCAGCATAGCTTTTTACAACTTATCATGGATGGACCTAAAGATAAAACTGTTACTTTTTTAAAAATCAAAGATAGTCAAAAATCTCCTAGTATCCCAAACATAAGCTTTAATCATTTGCAAAATTGTGATTTTACTAATGAGGTTAATTTGCATGATCTTTTAAACGCGCAATGTGATGCAACCATGCATGCATTAATTGCTGAAAATTTAAGCGTTGATATCATAGAACTTGAAAAATTAGATGCTTATCATTGTGGGTATTTGATGTATTATTATGAGTTATTTACTTCTGCATGTGGCATTATGCTTGGAATTAATACTTATGATCAACCTGGTGTAGAGGTAGGAAAATTAATACTCAAAAATATGTTAAGTAAATAAATTTGCTTTATTGTAAAAAAAGAGTATAATGAAAATATAATAATTACTAACATTAAAATTTATTAGATAATAATTATTATTATTTAAGAATTTTATGTTATAATTTTAAAAATAAAAAAAGGAGATAACATGTCAGTAACAAAACAATTATTACAATTACAAGCGGATGCTCATAGTTTATGGATTAAATTTCATAATTATCACTGGAATGTAAAAGGTTTACAATTTTTCTCAATTCACGAATATACAGAAAAAGCTTATGAAGAAATGGCAGAGCTTTTTGATGATTGCGCTGAGAGAGCTTTACAACTAGGAGAAAAAGCTATCGTTTGCTCAAAAACATTACTAGAAAATGCAAAAGCACCTAAGGCTCAAAAAGATTGCTTTACTCCAGTAGAAGTTTTAGAACTTATTAGAGAAGATTATAAGTATCTTTTGGCTGAATTTAAAAAGCTAAATGAAGAAGCTGAAAAAGCAAGTGATACTACAACAGCAGCATTTGCTCAAGAGAATATTGCAAAATATGAAAAAGTTCTTTGGATGCTTAACTCAACTATCCAAAATACTTGCTCTATGTAAGAATTTATAATGTTTTTTGACTTGCAAAGCTTTATTGCTTTAAGTCAAAAAACAAATTTAACTTCCCAAGAAAAACTACTCTTATTAAAACTTCGTACTCATTTTGAAAAAAATATCGATTTATTGCAAAAATTATATGATTATAGTTTGGTAGCTTATTGTGCTAATGCATATTTAAATCAAAGCTTAAAAAAAGAAGGCTTGCAAAAACACAAAGCCATTATAAAAGCTTTAACTAATCCTTTTTATAAAAAAGAAAAAATCCCCGTAGGTGGTTTAAACAATGCATTTTTAGCTTTAAAATTTGTAAAAAATTATGAAATACTTGAACACATCAACGAAACACACCCTCAATCTAAAATAGGTTTTAGGGCTAGTTTTATTTATGATAAAAAAAGAAAAAACTATATTTTAGCCTTTGCAGGGAGTGATTTAAATCCTTTGTGTTTTGATTTTAAAGATCTTTATAGTGATTTTTTGATTTTACTTAACAAAACTCCAAAAGGCCAAATTCAATCCATGCAGTATTTTTATAATCAACTCAAACAAAAATATACCATTGATAAAAATCTCATCATTATAGGACATTCTTTAGGAGGATATCTAGCTCAAGCTTTTGCAAGAACCTTTCCTAGCGTGGTAAAAGAAGTCTATGCCTTTCAAGCACCTGGTTTAAACCAAAACTTTCAAAATCTTTCTTATATAAATTTTCATATAAATACCACCCATAATTTAAATTTCAAAACTTACAAATGGTGGAATTTTAATTTTGTGCAAAAGCTTTATAAAAAAGATAGCAAGGAGATTTTACTACACACAGGAAGCATTAAACATCATCCCAGCATGTGTATTTATAAACTACATGAATTATTAAAATTCTTAACCCACAAGGGCTAAGAATTAATGCAAATCTTCATTAAGTTTTACAGCCTTTTTATTAAAAGCTACTATCATCACTCCACTTTGAGAATCTTGTCTAAAATGTAAACCATTTAATCCTGCTAATTCTAAACCTTTGTATATATCTTTATCAAATTTAAAATCAGGATTGATTTTTTGAAGTTCTTCTTTATTTTTTAAAGCAAATTTAGTCCCTTCTAAAACAGCAATACCCGCATCAACGATACAATTATCCCCTAAAGGAATTCCAGTAACCGAATTTGCACCCAAAAGACAAGCTTTACCGATGCTAATAGCATTACCACTTGTACCACTTAAAACACCAAGTATAGAAGCACCGCCTCCTACATCACTACCTTCGCCAACAACAGCTGAAGAACTAATACGTCCTTCTACCATACAAGCTCCAGTTGTACCTGCATTAAAATTCACATAAGCAGCCCCTGGCATTATAGTAGTGCCTGCAGCTAAAACCGCACCCATTCTTACTTTAGAGCTTTCTAAAATTCTAGTATTATCCTCAGGAATAACATGAGCTAAAAATCTTGGAAATTTATCTACATAATCAATCCTTGGATACCTTCCACTCATTTTTAAATCAATCTCATTTTCTCTTAAAAAGTCTAAATCAATAGGCTTATTATCGCTCCATGCAACATTTGGTAAAATCCCAAAAGCGCCTGTTAAATTTAAACTTCTTAAAGGTACTTTTTTATTGGAAAGCAAATAAAGTTTTAAATACACACTTTCTAAACTTTTTGGTGCCTCATCTTCAAAAATACAAACAAAAGAAAAAGCATTTTCTCTAAAATTTTCCTTTGCTGCTTTGATTGCTTCTATATTTTTATGGCCTTGCTCTTGCAAAAATGGCGCAAAACATTCAAGTGCAAAATCCAAATCTTCTTTAATCAAAGTAGCCACAAACTCACTTTCGTTAAAGTCAACATCAACCCCTCTTCTAAAAAAAGCTTCGAACATAACAGCTGCAGCAGCATAATTTTGCTCAAAATTAATCACACCAAAATTGGCTTGAAGTTTTTTACTAGGATCAACTTGACTTAGATCAAGCCTTGCTATAGCAAAAGCTTTAGGCTTTTTATAATTAATCCTTTGTTCGATTTGCTTGATTAAATTTAAAAATTCTTCTTTACTTTCTATTGGCATATTTTCTCCTTATTGCGAGCACGCACTTTTGCCATTCATTACAGGTTGAATAGCTGAATTATCTACTTTACCTTCTTGATTAACTTTTTCTATAAATTCCCAAATTTTTTCAGCAGCTTGCAAATATCTTTTTGAACTTACACTCTCAGGCATATAAAAACTTACAGGCTTACCACTATCTCCACCTTCTCTTACACTCATTTCGATAGGAATTTGAGCCAAAACTTCACATTTATAAGCTTTTGCCATTTCTTCTGTGGTGCCTTTACCAAAGATATCATATTCTTTGCCATTATCAGGACATAAAAAGCCACTCATATTTTCTATAATACCCGCAACAGGAATGTGTAATTTTTCAAACATATCTAGCGCTCTTTTGCTATCATCTAAAGACACTACTTGAGGAGTACTTACACACACACCTGCACTCACTGGCACACTTTGAGCTAGGGTAATTTGTGCATCACCAGTTCCTGGAGGCATATCAAGCAATAATACATCAAGTTCAGGCCAAAGCACATCAGCTAAAAGTTGCTCAATTGCTTTCATAATCATAGAACCACGCCACATCAAACCTTTACCTTCTTCTATTAGCACACCCATACTCATCATATAAACCCCATGAGATAAAATAGGACGAATTTTTTGACCTACAATTTCAGGCTTGCTTTTACTCTCACCTAGCATTCTTGGTATATTTGGCCCATAAATATCTGCGTCCAAAAGCCCTACTCTTTTGCCCATTTTAGCTAAAGAAATCGCTAAATTTAAAGTTGTAGTACTTTTACCTACCCCACCTTTACCGCTTGAAATCATAAGGAAATTTTTAATTTGTGGAGCGATATTTTTACCACTTCTTGAATTGCTTTTTTCTTCAGGAATTTTTGGTTGAATGATTTCTAAATTAAGCTCTAAATTTAAATCTTTTAAAGCATTTGCGATGTTTAGTCTAAGCTCTTGTGCGATTTGAGCATTAGCTGAAACAATTTCAACTACTATATGAGCTTGATTTTCGTTTGATTCAATTTTTTTTACAAAACCAAAACTAACTATATCTTTTTTAAAGCCTGGATATATAACTTGTTTTAGTCTTTCTTCGATTTTTTCCTTCAATTTTTCTCCTTATTATTTAAAATGATTAATTCTACTAACATAAATATAAATTTTGGCTTTTATGGTGTATAATATCGTAACATTAATAAGAAATTAGGGTGTAACAAATGTTAGATATTTCCTTGATTATGCTATCTGCTGGAGAATCATCAAGATTTAATGCTCCGGTAAAAAAGCAGTTTTTACGACTAGGCGAACAACCTTTATGGCTTTATGCTACTAAAAATTTAAGTTCTTTTTATCCTTTTAAACAAATAGTTGTTACTTCTGGTAATATTTCTTATATGAAAAAATTTGCCCCTGAATATAAATTTGTCCAAGGTGGTGTAACTAGAGCACAATCTTTACTCAATGCTTTAAGTATGATTGAGAGTGAATATGTTTTAGTTAGTGATGTTGCAAGGGTTTTGATTTCTAAAAATCTTTTTAACAATATCATAGAAAATCATGACAAAGCTGATTGTATTACACCTGTTTTAAAAGTAAGCGATACTACAATTTATGCTCAAGAAGCTATTGATAGAGATAAAATCAAACTCATACAAACCCCTCAACTTTCGCGCACAAGTATGTTAAAAAAAGCTTTAGAACAAAGCTCAAACTTCACTGATGATAGCACAGCTATACAAGCTATTGGTGGTAAAATTTGGTATGTGCAAGGTGATGAGTTAGCTAAAAAAATCACCTTTAAAGAAGATTTGAAAAGCTTAAATTTACCAAAACCATCTTGGGATATTTTTAATGGAAATGGCTTTGATGTGCATGAATTTGGAGAGCAAAGAGCCTTACTTTTAGGTGGAGTAAAAGTGCATGAAAATATGGGTTTAAAAGCTCATTCTGATGGAGATGTGCTAGCTCATGCGCTAATTGATGCGCTTTTGGGTGCAGCAGGTCTTGGAGATATTGGTGAACTTTTCCCAGATAATGATATGCAGTATAAAAACGCTGATTCTATGCTTTTATTACAAAGTGCTTATATTTTAGTGCAAAATTATGGTTTTGAGCTTGTAAATGCTGATATTACCATCATAGCCCAAACACCTAAAATGAAAGATTTTAAAGAAGCTATTGCTTTTAATATCGCTAAAACATTAAAAACCACACCAAATAAAATCAATATCAAAGCTACCACTACAGAACATCTAGGTTTTGTAGGAAGGAAAGAAGGGATTGCTGTTTTAGCAAGTGTAAATTTAAAATATTTTGATTGGATGAAATTATGAAAGTTTTAATAGTAGAAAATGAATTTTATTTAGCCCAAAGCATAGGATCAAAGCTTAATTCTATAGGTTATGATTGTGATATTATCGCAAATGTTAATGAGCTGACTCATCATGATTATGAAATCATTTTGCTTTCTACTAGTATGGCTAATTTTGAACATATTATAGAAATTTTTAAGCATAAAATCATTATTTTACTCATATCTTACATAAGTTCAGATACTGTTTTAGCTCCTTTAAAATCTGGTGCTAGTGATTACATACAAAAACCTTTCATGATAGAAGAATTAATGCGCAAGATTAAGCATTTTCAAGAATTTAAAAAAATCACTATGCTAAATAGCACCTATCAAGCATATTTAAAACATAAATTTGAAACAGCAAAACTACCAACTTTTGATTATAAAAAATTCAAATTACCTTTGATTTTAAAAACTAATAATCAAATTTTTGCTGATCATTTTGTATTTAATTATACTAATGAGCACAACATCGCAAATGTTTATATAGATCTTTCACACCAGCAAAATTTAGATAAAATTTTCAAAGACAATTCTTTGTATTATTTGGTTAATTTTCAGACCCTAAAGCCTTTAGAAAAAGAAAAGGTGTTAAACCTTGCTTTAAAAAAGGCTGTTATTATACATACAAGTACGAATATTGAGCATAGCAATTTTCAAATTTTAGAGCTAGGTGAAGATGAAAAAAGTTTTGAAAGTAATGGAATTTTAACCATTGATGATTATGTTAAGCATATTATCATTAGTTATCAAAATATCTTTCCTGATACGGATTTATCCAAAAAATTAGGAATTTCAAGAAAATCTTTATGGGAAAAAAGGAAAAAATATGGCATTACAAAGAAAAAATAGCATTATAATCTCAGAAGAAGAATACGAAGTTTTATGTTTCATTAAAGAAGGAATTTTTGGTTCTTTTACAAAATTGATGAACGAACAAGAAAGAGATGAATTTTTAAAAAATGAAGCAATAAACGGATATAAATTTCCCTATGCCTTAACTTTTGCTCCACACAATGAAAACAAAAAAATCATAGAAAATGCCAAAGTTAAAGACAAAATAGATTTTGTATGCAATGATCAAATAGTAGGCCACATCATCTTAGAAAGTAAATTTAAAAACGATAAAAATATTAATGATATTTTTACACCTAATACATGCTTGATTGATGATTTTGGAGAAATTTGCATTAGTGGTGAATTTGAAATTTATCACAATCGTATCAAGGCTATAAAAGAAGATTTTGAAAAAATCAAAAAAAGATTAAACCCTTCTAATATCACTGCTATTGTTTCAAGCTTTGATCCTTTTCATAGAGCGCATGAAAGAATTTTAAGATGGGCTATAGAGCAATCTGATCTAGTAATTATTTTCCTTATAGAATCTTATGAAAGTAATGGTTTAAATCTAAAACTTAAAAAGCGTTGCTTTGATGTTTTTGCGCAAAATTATTTACCATCCTCTAGAGTTTTACTCATACCTTTACATAATATCAAAATTTTTGCCTCGCATTTAAATCCGGTGCTTGAGTGTGCTTTGGCTAAAAGTTTTGATTGTAATAAACTTTTTGTAGGACAAAATCACGCAGGGCTTGGAATGTATTTTAATCAAAACAGAGCCTTTACTGTACTTGATGATTTTGCAAAAGATTACAATATAGAAGTAACTATACTTCCTGAATTTGTATTTTGTGATGAGTGTAAAATGATAGTAAGTACCAAATCATGCCCACATGGAGCTCATCATCATATGAAATATCATGGCGATTCTTTAAAAAATTTACTCAGACTTGGTATCATTCCACCAGCAGTTTTTATAAGAAGAGAAATTTCTGCTTTGATTTTATCAGAGCTTTTTCCAAATCGTTTCCATAATAAACAAAATATCTATAGCAATCTTTTCCCTACGCATGGTATTTTAGAATATAGAGGCGATAAAGAATTTTATGAGCAACTTATAAAACTCCATCAAATGTCATATATGGTGTAATCATGCAAAAATTATTTTTAACTTTTTTTTATTCAGGTAGTGTCAATAAAGCCCCAGGAACTTTTGGCACAATAGCAGCGTTAATTCCTGCTTTTTTTATTTTAAGGTATTTGGGTATAGGAACCTTGATCTTACTTGCAATTTTGCTTTTTTTAATCTCTATAAAAATCATCGATCAATACGAAAAACAAACAGGTATACATGATGATAAGCATATTGTAATAGATGAAGTTGTAGGAGTGTTTTTAGCTTTGGCAATTTGTGGACAAAGTGTTTTTACTTTTTTGCTTTCTTTTGTTTTGTTTAGATTTTTTGATATTACAAAACCTTCTATCATAGGTAAAATTGACAAAAAAACCAAAGGCGGTTTAGGTGTAATGCTAGATGATGTTTTAGCAGGAATTTTCGCAGGATTATTTAGTGCTGTGATTTATGGAATTTTACTTAAATTTGATCTTTTATGGTTTGATATAAGTATTATGGAGATATTTTAATTCGTAATTTTTTGATTTAACTTCATTTATGATAAACTTCACAAACTAAAACAAAAAGGATAAAAAATGATTAAAAAAACAATGTTTGGCGCTTTAGCATTAATTTCTTTTATAGCATGTGCTAATGGAGTAGATTATAAATATGATTCAAGTAGAGGTTCTAAAGGTGGTTATGATTTATTCATTAAAACTTTAAAAAAAGATTATGGCTCTAATGTTGTGATAAAAAGCCTTAAAGATGTTGATTTAAATGCTTTAAAAGAAAAACACCCTGAAGTAGCTGAAGATTTTGAAGAGATAAAACCGACTCAAGATGAATTAGCTAAAGAAGTTGCAAATGGACAAATACAATATGGCGATGTTGTTTATATCAACTATAAAAATGGCGATTTGAATAAACATGAAATAGTTTATGGCATGTGTGATACAAGAAAATGGAATAAAGAAAGATGTGAAGATCGTGGAGCAATTGTTGATATGACTGAATAAAATCAACCTATCAAATGCAATATAATTTTTCTAAGATAAGATTTACTTAATCTATCTTAGAAAAACCTCAACTACAATTTTCTTATCTTCTATTACAATAAAATAATTTTAATTTTTAAAAAAAGTTAGTATAAAGGGTGAACGCCAAAGGAAAAACCTTTAGCATTAATTTATAAATCCACTTGCAAGCACTAAATCTTTATCGTAAAATACTGCCATTTGTCCGCTAGCAAGCCCATAAACAGACTCTTGTAAGATGATTTTTGCACTTTTATCTTCATTAATCAAAACTTTACATGGGGTTGATCTTGATCTATAGCGTATTTTTACTTCACAATCTAACTCTTTAGCATCGATAAATAAATTAATATTATCAAGTTTAAATTCACTTATCTTAAGCTCTTCTTTTTTACCCACTATGATTTCATTTTTCTTAGGATCAATTTTTAATACAAAATGTGGCTCATGAGCCCCACGCACTTCAAAACCTCTTCTTTTACCTATGGTATAGTGCATATAACCTTCGTGTTTTCCTACTTCTTTTCCACTACTATCTCTTACAATACCTGGAATTTTAGTATCCATAAACTGATCTAAAACTTGCACATAAGTATCTTCCACAAAACAAATCTCAGAACTTTCCTTTTGTGTTGCAAAAGATTTTAAAACATCGATTGTAGAAGCAAATTTTTTCACATCTTCTTTTTTCATCTCTCCAAGAGGAAAAATCAAATACCCTAAAGCCTCTTTCTCTGCATTTGCTAAAAAATAGCTTTGATCCTTACTCTCATCAACTGCAGTTTTAATCAAACCATTTTCTATCCTTGCATAATGACCTGTGGCTAATTTTTCACAACCCAAACTCTTAGCAAATTCTAAAAGCTTGCCAAGCTTGATAAAACGATTACACAAAGCACAAGGATTTGGCGTCTTTCCTTCTTTGTAAGTATTAACAAAAGGCATATAAACTTGATTTTTAAAGTCTTCTTGTAAGTCTAAAATATGATATTTAATGTCTAAAAATTTAGCAACTTTTTCAACTTTTTGTATATTTTCTTCATGATAATTAGCTTTTCCATGAAGCTTCATATAACAACCTATGATCTCATGTCCTGCTTGTTTTAATTTATAAGCAGTTACAGTACTATCTACACCCCCACTCATCGCAACAAGAATTTTCATCTTTTTCCTTTATCATTCTTATAATTTCATCCAAATCATCACTTATACTATACTTTAACTCATCATTTTTAGATATAGTTCCAAGTTCTAGCAAAGAAGTTTTGATAAATTCATCAAGAGGTTGCCAAAATTTTTGCCCAACTAAAATAATAGGAACATCCTTTTTAAAACTAAGTTGTTTAAGAGTAAGAATTTCAAAAAATTCATCTAATGTTCCAAAGCCGCCTGGGAAAATCACAAAAGCTAGACTCTTTTGAATAAGAGCCATTTTGCGAATGGCTAAGCTCTTAAAAGTGATATTATACTCTAAAAAGTCATTTGCTTTTTGCTCAAATGGTAAATGTATATTAAATCCAAAAGATTTTAAATGTGAAGCTTGACTTTGCATAGCCCCATAATTTGCAGCTTGCATAATACCACCGCCACCACCACTGATGATACTATAACCAAGATCTGCTAACTTTTGGGCTAATTTTGAAGCCAAAATACAATACTCATTATCTTCTTTTAAGCGTGCAGAACCAAAAAAAGTTATGCCTTTTTGAATTTTTTCTAATTCTTTAAGATGAGCAACGTCCTCAATAATACATTCTTTCATCTTAGTTGTTCTAATCTTTCTTTTTTAGAGCCTATCTCAGTAATTTGCACTCCAAAGTTTCCATCTACGATAACCACTTCCCCATAAGCGATTTTTTTATCACCTATTAAAATTTCTAAAGGATCATTTGCTAATTGATCAAGCTCGATAACCGAACCTATATCCATAGTTAAAACATCTTTTAAAAGCATTTTTTTACTACCTATACGCACTCTTATAGGTAAACGCACATCCATGATCAAACCGATATTTCTTAGCTCTTCTACATTAGCCAAGGCCTTATGATCTTGCGTATGATCTTCATTTGTTGCTACAATTTCTTCTAAGTCAGTTTTGGTTAAAATCTTATAAATTTTTTCATCAAAAACCAAAGAAATTTTTTCTTCTAAATCAGCTATTTTTACATTATATAAATATAGTTTATGAAAACCACCAAGTTCTAAACTATCTGCAACAAATTCACAATTTTCTAGGCTAAACTCCATTTTTGGAATTTCTTTTTGCGCGCCTAAGGTTGTAGAAAATGCTGAGATGATATTTTGTATAGCTTCTTTAGCAGCATCCATTTCATCTTCATTAAGCTCACTGTTTTTGGAGATTTCTTCTTCTCCCATCATCCACTCACCAATTGCACTCATTAAAACTGCACTGGCTAGGATTTTAATTTTCATTTCATTATTAACGCTAAAAGTAGCACTAACTAGTGGTGGAGTCATAGAATCTTGAGAATTTACATCATACTCATAATACTCACTAAATTCAGCACTTTTTCCTGTTAAACCTTCTATTGTACTTACACATTCATTGACGAATATGCCTAAAAAATCATTGATCATCGTCTTCCTCTTCTAGTTCTTCATTATCATCATACGAATTTGCTTTTGCTCTTCTTTCATCTTCATATTTTTCAAGCATTTCTTTAATCTCATCTTTATCAGTTTTGATAAGTTCTAAGATTTTAATTGACTTTCTAAATCTATGAAGCCCCACTTGAGCTAAAAATACTTCTTTTTTATCAATAGCTACTATAGCTTTATCATCTGCACTTCTATCAAGCTTTAAAATATCTCCTTGTTTTAAATCTAAAAATTCATTTACATTGATAAAAGTCTTACCAAGCATAGCTTCATAAATTACCTCAGCACGACCGATCAAGGTTTTAAGTTCTTTATTTCTTGATTTTTTAGCCGAAGTTTCACCCATCATAATATCACGATTTGCCAAACGACTCAAAATACTTTCCAAATGCACAACCGGATAGCAAATATTTACCATACCGCTTGAATTTCCGATGATAATCTCCATTACCACCATAATAACAATTTCATTTTGAGAAACTATTTGCACAACATTTGGACTTGATTCTTTTGCTTCAACACTTGGATAAATTTCAGTAACATTCATCCAGCTTTCTTTTAGTCTTTGCATAATAATACGCAAAATAGAATCAAGCAAATTGAGCTCGATTTCTGTAAGCTCTCTTAAGGTGTCAAAACTCTCTCCTTGACCACCTAAAAGTCTATCTATCATAGGAAAAGCAATGCTTGGATTAATCTCTAAAACGCAGTTTCCATCTAAAGGCTTAATCGAAAAAACGTTAAAGCTTGTTGGCGAAGGCAAAGACATCAAAAACTCACCATAAGTCATTTGATCCACTGAATGTAATTTAATCTCAACTATACTTCTCATCATAGATGAAATTTGTGAAGCAAGATTTCTTGCTAATTTATCATGAATCCCTTTAATAGAACGAAGTTGTTCTTTAGAAACCCTATTTGGACGCTTAAAATCATATACTACTATATCTCTTTTATCTTCTAGCTCTTCTAATTTCGAAGAAGCTGTACTCTCATCGCTATCATCATCAACAACTTCTAAAAGAGCATCAATTTCTTCTTGGGAAAGTATCTCAGCCATTAAACTAGCCTTTCTCTAATCTTCTTAAGCAAACGCTTATGAATTTGTGAAATTCTTGACTCGCTAATCTCTAAAATCTCTGCAATTTCTTTTAAATTTAATTCTTCATAATAATAAAGCTGTATTACAAGCTTTTCTCTTTCTTTAAATTCTTCCAAAACTGCATTGATTTTTTCGATTAATTCTTCTTTTTCTATTTGTTCTATGATATTGCTATCATTAAAGCAATTTAGCTGTTCATCCAAAGGCATAACAAGCGATATAGCATGAGCTGCTCTTGCTTCTTTTACCTTTTCTACTTCTAAATTTAGTCTTTGTGCTAAATACTCATCATCGGGTTCTTTTTCATTTTCTTGATAAAACTCATCTATAATAGCATCAATATCTTTGATAATTTTTCTATTGCTTCTACTCATTACATCAAGGCTTCTTAGATAATCAAGCATAGCTCCATTCACTCTTTTTCTTGCAAAGCCCCAGAAATTATCATTTTGTTCTTTATCATAACGGCGTGAGAGTTTGATCATTTCCTCTACACCGATACTGATTAAATCATTTACATCAATGCTAGCAGGCAAACGCTCTTTAAGTCTAAAAGCCATAGCTCTTAATGCTGGCATATAAGAGATAACTAAGTCATCTTGCTCTTTTTTTAGCGTAGAAGCATAGGCATTATGCGGCTGCATGTTTTACTTTTCTTTTTGAAGAGCTTTCAAGCTTTTTAAGGTCTTCACGCTCTTCTTGAAGTTTTTCAAGCAAGTAATCCATTTTCTTTTCTCTTGCGGCTAATTCTGCTATAAAACTATTATTTTCATTTTCGTATTTTTCTTTATTAAAGCTTCTACCGCTAATTTTATTAACATCTACAAAAATCATAATTACTATATGGATTAACACATAAAATACAAAAGTAATCAAACAAGTATATACAACTATCTCTACTGCATCTTCTATATTAACTATGGTAAACATTAATCCTATAAAAAAACCACAAACAGTAAAAAAAGCAACAAAATTCTCTGGTCTCATCTTTTTCCCTCAATCTAAAAACGATCCAAAAGCTTTTTGAAAAAACTCATAATGCTTTTATCTCCCACATTATTAAGCACTTTTTGTTCCAACCTATACAAAAGCTTAGAAGCTATGGCTTTGAGCTCATCACTTGCATTAGTGTCATCATCACTAAATAAAGTTCTTTTTTTAATACTAGAACTAATATCTTTACTTTGACCTAAAAATCCTAAAAATTCTAAATTTAAATTATGCTTAATGTTAATATCTGCTACTTTTTTAATATTATCAAAAATTCTCAAAGCCTCATTTTCATTCCTAACTACATTAAATACCATTAATAAATTTTCTTTAGTTTTTGAAGTGGTTTTTATAGTAGCATAAGCATCGGTAATCGCAGCAGGATCAGGCACAGTGATGACAATAACCTCATCAGACATTTCTAAGAAATTTCCTATATTGCCACCTATACCTGCTCCTGTATCAATGATTAAAAAGTCTAAATCATCTAAAATGCTTGTTTGATTTAAAAATCTCTCGTAAATATTTTTATCATTATATTTTAAAATTTCATCGCCACTTTCACCCGGGATAAGCCATAAATTTGGTTTTACTTCTATTAAAATATCTTCTAGCGAGCATTCACCCTTTAAAACATGTAAAAGGTTTTTTTCCACACGCACATTTAAAATCACATCTAAATTTGCAAGCCCAATATCTGCATCAAAAAGCCCTACTTTATAACCATTTTTAGCTAGGATGTTGCCCAAATTTGCACTAAAAGTACTTTTTCCAACCCCACCTTTACCGCTAGTAACTGCGATAAAATGAGTATGTTTTACATTTGAGTTTTCATTTTTTACTAGATCTTTTAATTTTTCTGCTTGATTACTCATTTTTATCCCTTCTAAAACCTTCTAACACACAACGCACTAAAAAGTCACTATTAGCCACTTCTATATCATCAGGCACTTCTTGACCTATGGAAAAAAAGCTCATCGGAGTGCTAGTTTCATAAAGTAAAGAAAATACATTTCCAAATACTTTTGTTTCATCAAATTTGGTAATGATTAAAGTGTCTATATTTAAAAATGAAAAATTATTATAAGTTTCTAATAAATCTTCATATTTTGTATTTGCTGAAAGTACCAAATTTACATCAATTTGCGCATTAGAATGCGATAAAAATTCTTTTGTTTTTTCAAGTTTTGCTTTATCATACTGTGAATTTCCGGTTGTATCTACTAAAATAACCTCACAAGTATTTAAACTTCTAATCGCATCATCTAAGTCATTTGGCTCTATACTATCAATAATAGGAAGTTTCATCATCTTAGCATATTGGAAAAGTTGCTCTACTGCGCCTATTCTATAAGTATCAAGAGTTATAATACCGGTTTTATAGCGTCTATCTCCATAAGCATAGCGAAAAGCAAGTTTAGCTAAAGTAGTAGTTTTACCCACTCCTGTTGGGCCTACTAACATCATGATTTTTTGTTTTTTAATTTCACTTTCTAAACGACATGGAAGCATATTACGCAAAAGTGAGTAAAAATATCTTTGCACTGCTTCTTGATTTGCTTTCATAGTGCTTGGCATATTTTCAATAGTCGCTTTCATAATCGCTTCTAAATGCGCTTCTTGCATGCCACTTGCCTTAGCTTGCTTATAAATACTTGCAAACTCAGGTGGTATAGCTAATTCTTTGCGTAAATCTGCCTTATCATCCCACATCATATCCACAAGCAAATTCATTTTATCATTAAGCTTATTCATTTGCTTTTCAAAGGCTTCAATTTTTTTATCATAATTTGGATTTGGCATAGAAAAATCTTGATAGTTTGAAACCTTGCTAATTTCTGAACTAACCTGAGAAAGTTTATTTTTTAAATTTAAAAAATTATCATCTTTTTTGCTTGTATTTAAATAAGGATTAATAGGTTTTTGCTTAACTTTTGAAGAAAAATCAAGCACTACATCTTCTTCTTTTTTTTCATCTTCAAGTTTTGGAGCTTGAATTTTAGCCTCAGGAAAACTTGCTGTATTTGGTTTTTTCTTTGGTGGCATAGGTAAATTATTTTGTTTTAAATGCTCTTCATAATCAGCTTCTTCAATCGCTACTATAACCTCATACAAAGGCTTTTGATTGATGGTTTTTGGACGAATTTGCTTATTAGTTACTATCAAAGCTTTATCGCCATAATCTTGCTTAACCTTAGGTATAATCTCATCTGTGCTTTCAACTGTAAAAGTATGAATCAATTGTCCCATATTTTTCCTTATCTTAACAAGCCCAAAGGCAAAGTTACGCTAATTCTATCATTTACCCCCACATGAGGCACTGTGCAATACTCATCTTTACGCGCTTTTTTTGAAAAATACAACAAATCCAAATCAAGCGTTCTAGGAGCATTTTTAAAAGTTCTTTTTCTTTTGAATTTAAACTCATAAAAAAACAAAACTTTTAAAAGTGCTCTTGCGTGCAAACTTGTACTTACAACCATCACTGCATTAGTAAAGTCTTTTTGCTCTTCAAATCCAAAAGCTTTATTAATCAAAAATGGCGATGTTTGCAATACTTGCAAACGTTTATCTTGCATTAAAAGCCTAAATAAACTCCGAAAGCGTTTTTTTTCATCTTCTATATTGCTTCCAAGTCCTATAATGGCTATGTATTTTCCTTTTTTAACTGCCTTTGAATAAAAAGGAAAAAAACGAATTTTTTCTAACCTTCTAGCTCCTTTAATCAGCAAATTATAACACCACTGCCTTTTCTTTATCAAGATAGACCATGTCTTCTATTCTAATACCAAGTTTATCTTTGATATAAATTCCAGGTTCAATGGTAAATACCATACCTTCTTTTAGCTCATAATCACTTCTTGGACTAATATTTGGCAACTCATGTATATCAAGCCCCACTCCATGTCCTAAACTATGAATAAATTCTTTTTCAAAACCTGCGTTTTTAATCACTTCTCTTGCGATAAAATCAAGCTCACTTGATCTCATACCAACGCGTGCTTTTTCTATGGCTTGAAGCTGAGCTTGTTTAACCACTTCATAAATTTGCATAATTTCTTTGTCTTTAAAATTTGGCTTATTTTTATCAAAAACTATGCCATTTTCATCAAAACAAGCCGTTCTTGTGCGATCAGAACAATACCTTTGATAAACTACACCCGCATCAACTAATAACAAATCTCCATATTCTAAACATTTATCACTAGGTAAAGCGTGTGCTTTAGCCGCATTTTCATTAATAGCTACAATAGGTGAAAAAGAAAGTCCTAAAGCACCTTTTTTTTGAAAAATTTCACATGCTTTAAAATGCAATTCTTTTTCACTTTTTCCATAACCTTCTTGGCTGATAAAATTAGCAAATTCTTCAAAACATTCTTTACCAAAATTTACAGCCTTTTGCAAAAGTTGCAATTCTTTAGCGTTTTTTATAATGCGTTTGTTTTTACTCAAGTCTAATTTCTCTTCAAAAACGATATTTGCACTTTTACTAAGTTCTTTAAATTCAAAATAGCTAAAGTCTTTTGGGTCAAAACTCACCCTATCAATTTCTGCTTTTTCTAAAAGCTCTCTAGCACTAGCAAAAAGATCTTGTGCTAAAACTACCTTAGCATTTTTTATCATTTCGCTAGCTTCAAAGCTATATCTTGCATCAGTGATGAAAAATGCTTCATCTTCAAGTTTTAAAAACAAAGCATTATCGCAAGAATAGCCACACTCATAAAAAAGTGCATTTTCGTTTTTTAAGATAAAATTCATTGATTTGCTTGTTGTGCTTTTGCTTGAGCTGCTTTATATGCATTGATTTGATCAAAAATTTGGAAAAGTCCCATTAAAGCCATATGATAACCAAAAGGACCAAAACCTACCACACTACCTGCACAAACTGGTGCTATCATGCTTTTTTGTCTGAATTCTTCTCTTCTATAAGTATTGCTAATATGCACTTCAATCACAGGCATATTAATCGCTGCAATCGCATCGCGGATTGCTATAGAAGTGTGTGCATAAGCAGCTGCGTTAATAATCACTCCATCTACACTACCTAAGCATTCTTGAATTTTATCAACTAACTCACCTTCAAAATTACTTTGAAAAAATTCAATCTCTACATTAGCTTGTTTTGCAGCTTGTTTCATTTGCTCATGGATATCTTCCATTTTCATATTGCCATAAATATGAGTTTCTCTCACACCAAGCATATTGATGTTTGGTCCTTGTATCACCATAACTTTCATAATCTAACCTTTATTTAGTAAAATTTACTATATTATAGCATTTTAAAGCTAAATTTTAGCTACAATTTCCCTTTTTAAAGGAGGTAAAATGTTTATAATAGCACCTAAAATCATCTTAACTTGCGATGATAATTTTAATATTTTAGAAGACAAAGCAGTTCTTTTTGATGATAATATTTTAGAAATTGATAGCTTAGAAAATTTACAAAAATCCCATCCACAAGCTAAGCTTATACCAACTCCAAAAGATACCTTACTTTTACCTGCTTTTATCAATCCACACACGCATTTAGAATTTAGTGCAAATAATGGAAATTTAGTCTTTGGAGACTTTTTAAAATGGCTTGATAGCGTTTTTAATAACCGCGAGCAATTAAACGAAAAAGCCAAAGAAAAATTAATCTCACAAAATATCCATAAAATGCTAAAAAGTGGCACTGCTACCATAGGAGAAATTTCAAGCTTTGGGAGTGATTTAAGCCCTTGTGTCAATTCACAAGCTAGAGTGGTATTTTTTAATGAAATTTTAGGTTCAAATGCAAATTTTATCCAAGCTAAAAAAGAGGAATTTTTAACTCGTTATGAAAAAAGCATGCGTTTTAAAACTTCTAAATTTATCCCTGCTATTTCAGTGCATGCGCCCTACTCAACCCACCCAGAACTTGCCAAATTTGCTATAAAACTTGCTAGAGAAAATAATCATTTACTAAGTACGCATTTTCTTGAAAGCAATCATGAAAACAACTGGCTAAGGTTAAAAAAAGGTGGATTTAAAAAGAGCTTGGCTAAATTTAGCAAAAATCCTATGCCATTTTACACCCCACAAAGCTTTTTAGAGCTTTTTAAAGACCAAAGAACTTTATTTACACATTGTGTGTATTTTAAAGAATGGAATTTACTAGATAAAAATTTACACTCGATCACGCATTGTGCTTTTTCAAACAGACTTTTGAGTAAAAACACTTTTAAATTAAAATCTGCTTTAAAAAATGGTGTTAATATCCACCTAGGAACTGATGGTTTAAGTTCAAATACCTCTTTAAGTATGCTTGATGAAATGAGAGCAAATTTACTTATACATGATGATTTAGAGTTAGAAAATTTTGCTAAAATATTGCTTTTAATGGCAACAAACAAAGCCGCAAAAGCTTTAAATTTAAACCTAGGCCAAATTCAAAAAGGTAAAATAGCTGATTTTAGTCTTTTTGCTTTGCCATATAGCACAAATTTAAAGCAACTTCCTTTGCAGTTTATCTTACAAAGCAAAGAAGTGTTAAAACTTTTTATAGAAGGGAAAGAATGCAAATTATAAAATCATTTTTTAAAGGAATTGGAAAAATCATCTCTTATATCAACACTTATTTTAAAACCTTTGTGTTTTTGTTTATCGTATTTTTGATCCTTACTCCAAGCGGGGATAATGCCAAGCTTTCTAATGCAAACTTAGCGCAAATTAATCTTAAAGGTGAAATTAGCGATGCGAGCAATCTTTTAGAACAAATTTACAAAGTCAAAGATGATAAAGCTATAAAAGGGGTTTTGCTTTTTATAGATAGCCCTGGTGGAGCTTTTGCGCCAAGTATGGAAATAGCCTTAGCCATACAAGATCTTAAAGCTAAAAAGCCTGTGATAGTCTATGCAGGTGGAACTATAGCAAGTGGAAGCTACTTAAGTGCAGTGGGAGCTGATATGATCATCGCTAATCCTGCTAGCTTTGTAGGATCTATTGGGGTAATCATGCAAGGCTTTGAAGTAAGTGAGCTTGCACAAAAACTTGGTATAAATGAGCAAACTATCAAAGCAGGAAGCTATAAAGAAGCAGGAACTTTTATGCGTAAATGGAGTGAAGATGAAAAAGACTTTTTACAAAATTTAGCTAATCAAAGCTATGAACTTTTCACGCAATTTGTCGCTAAAAATCGCAAATTAGACTTAAATCAAACAAACTCATGGGCTGATGCAAAAGTGTTTTTAGCTAATGAGGCTTTAAAATTAAAACTCATTGATAAAATAGGCAATTATGAGCAAGCCAAAAAAGAGCTAGAAAAACTAGCTAAAGTACAAAACCCTATCTGGCAAAAAGAAGATGCCATAGATAAGTTTTTAAAACGATTAGAAGAGCAAAGTGCTGGCTTTTTTGCTAACACTTTAGCACGATTTTTCACACAAGTAAGCTCACAAAAAATTTATTAAGATTTAATAATCTCATAAAATCCATAAGTATCATTTTCTAAAAAGCCTTTGTATAAAGGCTTTAGCTTTAAATCTAACTTAACATTTTCAAAGGTATTTAAATTTGAGCTTGAAAAAATCAAAAGCATATCTAACTCATCTTTAAAGGCTTTTAAAAAGTTCTCCCCACCCTCATACATGATAAACTTGGCTTCACTAGGAATACTTGTAAAAATTTCTCTTTTGGGCACGCTAAATAAAGGAATGTTTGGATCAAAACTTTCTAAATTTTGATGGCTTAGTATGCATAAATTTGGTGCTTTAGCTTGAACTAATCTTGCATCTAAAATAGGCCTATCATGCCTTATAGTTTCTCCGCCCACTACAAGCAAATCAAGCTTTGAACGTAATGCATGAGCATAGGTTCTACTTGCTTTAGAACTTACGATTTTACCATAAGCAGAGCCATTTAAAGAAAGGGCTAGTTTAAAAAATTTAAAACTTGACTTTTGCCATTTTAAAAAAGGCTTTAAAGGCTCTTTGGCTCTTTGCTCGCAAATTCCCATGTGAACTTTTACGCCTTGATTTTTTAAAAACTCTGCTCCACCGCTTGCGAGCTTATGCTCATCTTTAGTAGCGATAAAAACTTCGCTAAAACCAAGCGTGCTAAAAAGTTTCGCACAAGGTGGGGTTTTACCCTGATGATTGCAAGGTTCTAAACTCACATAAGCACTAGCGCCTTTTAGCAAGCCTTGATGATTTTGACAAATAAACTCATGCAAATCATTTGCATTTTGTGGTAAATCTAAATTTAGATTAAGTGCTTTTAAGGCTTTACTCACTGCTTCAAGTTCTGCATGAGCCTTGCCTGCTTCTTTGTGTGCTTCTATGCTTAAAATTTTGCCATTTTTATCTAAGATCACACAGCCTACGGCTGGATTGGGGTAGGTTAAAAGCTGATATTTCCAAGCTTCATCTATGGCTAAATTCATATAAAATTCGTGATTCATACTACCTTCTATCGTTTTACTTTTAAAAATATAGCAAAATATATTAACCACTTATCAATAATTTAAAATTTAAGTATAATAAAATCATGAACATTTTAAAGGATAAAAAATGAATTTATTTTTATTTAATAAAAATCTAGAAGCCTTAAATAATAAAATATTAAAAGAAAAATTAGAAAATTTTAAACCTCAAAAATTCCAAATTCTACAAGGAAAAGATTCTCTAGATATTAATTTTATACACCATGGGAAAGAGTGTACGCTATATAGTAATACTCTTAGTGAGTTAAATGAAAAACTAAACTTATATAATGATAAATATCTTTTATATCCTGTGCTTTATTTTTATGGTTTTGGAAATGGAATTTTATATAAAGCCCTTTTACAAAACAAATATAGACAAAAAATAGTTATTTTTGAAAAAGAAATAGAATTTATTTATCTAAGTTTTCAATGTATAGATTTTAGTGAAGAATTAAAAGATCGCCGATTAGTTATTTTAGATATAGAATCAATTGATATTAACACATATAACAACATCTGTTCAAATAGTCCTTTTTTCAACTTTACGTGTTTATTTTTTAGATATTCATTGTGATTATTATGAAAGATACCAAGAAGATATTATAAAAACGAATCAAAATATGCAAATACATATAAAACAAGCTATATTAGCAAAAGGAACCGACTCTCAAGATGCTCTCAAGGGTATAGAAAATTTTATTTACAACCTTCCGGATATTATTTCAAATTTTTCATTCAAAGAATTAATGCTTAAAAGAAAAGGTGGTTCCAAACACGCTATTGTAGTTTCAACAGGCCCTTCTTTAATTAAACAACTTCCTTTACTTAAAAAATATGCAGACAAAGCAACTATTTTTTGTGCTGATAGTGCTTATCCTATACTAGCAAAACATGACATAAAACCTGATTATGTTTTATCTGTAGAAAGAATTAAAGAAACTAGTGAATTTTTTAATAATGATTTTGGAGAATTTGATCAAGATATAATTTTTATTTTATCAAGTGTCACACATCTTAA
The DNA here is from genome assembly GCF_025772785.1 of Campylobacter sp. CNRCH_2015_0338h. Taxonomy (NCBI): domain Bacteria; kingdom Pseudomonadati; phylum Campylobacterota; class Epsilonproteobacteria; order Campylobacterales; family Campylobacteraceae; genus Campylobacter; species Campylobacter sp. CNRCH_2015_0338h. The sequence goes on along the minus strand of NZ_JAKMST010000001.1, from coordinate 54,124 downwards.
CACGGTCAAATATTTAAAACAAAATCATCGTAAATTTATATTTATCCAAAGAATGCTACCTTTGGATAAATATTTTCACTTAAAGCAATTTGAATACTCAACGGGATGCCCCAGTGTTGCAAATATGGCTTATTTTTTAGCACTAAAACTAGAATATAAAAATATCTTTTTAGTAGGACAGGATCTAGCTTATGGCAGTGATGGATCTTCACATCCAGAAGAATATCACTACGGAAAATATGATACCTATAATCCTCAAGAAATCCATTACAACTTAAAAATATTAGCTTATGGTGGCAAAAACCTTATTCCAACAACAAATACATGGATTATGTTTAAAACCGAATTGGAGAAAAAAATATTATATGCAAAAAATTTTCTTAATATAACGACATATAACTGCACCGAAGGTGGAGCTAGAATAAAGGAAACTATAGAAAAACCTTTTAAGGAAGTTTGTCAAAAAATTCTTGAAAAAGAACCAAAAAAATATTTTACCAAACTTGAAAATCTAACCTTAATAAACAAATAGAACTTATGTTAAAGTCGTTTTACAAAGTTCATAAAGCTATAAAAATATGCAATATTTTAGAAAAAGAATGCACTCTCACTTTTAATACTTTGTATTTTTTAAGCAATGATGAGAAAAATTTTAATAATATTATAAACCAATTAGATATCTTCAAAGAAAAAATGCACAAAGTATTAATATTACGTTCTATTGCAGATTCTTTAAATGCTCAATTTGAACTCAATCTTGCTAGAATTTATATATTTAATCCAAAAACAAAAGAAGAGGCTTTCAATAAAAACCATCTTTGGATTAAAGAACACTTAGAATGGATACTCACAATAAATAGCCATATAAAAGTATTAAAAAATACTTTGAAAAAAAATATTATAAATATAGAAAATGAATTAAAAAATATGCATCTTCAAAAGTATATTTTAAAAATAGAAAAAACTAGATTACACTATCAATTTTAATACAAAAATAAAAATGCAAAAACTGCACTTTTATTTTCTCTAATTTTTGTTCTTACTCACTAAGAAATAAATACTTGCCAGTCTTAAATTTTTTGTAGAAAAAACAAAGACATTATTTTGCTTTAGGAAAGGATAAAATTCACACACTAAGAAAACAAATTCAATAATCAAAGCATCTTAAAAATTTTAAAACTAAGACATATATCTCATAATTTAAAAAATCAAATTTACTAAATATTTGTAAGGCTTTAATATATTAATTGTACTTTTTACTTTTTTCCAAAAATATCCTAAAAATTTTCATTTGAATTTTCTATTTGTGCTTGTATTTTATTTTCATTTAAAAAGTGAAATTCAACAATATTCATACTATTTCCCTTTAATCTGCAAATATAAAATTTTTATAGCTTTTTGTTTTTATGTTTAAATTCAATTATACAAAAGATGAGTAAAAATTTAGATTTCTAAATTTTTACCATTGTATGAAGGTTTTAGCTTTTCTTATATCGCTAAATTTTATAGTAGTTTTTTCTTGAGTTTCTAAATTTTCTAAAGTGATATTTTCATCATCTACGGCTATGATTTTTGCTTCGATTTTTTCTTTTTCACTAGTTGTGATTTTTACAAGCTCATTAATGCTTTTTGCAAAATGCTCGATTTTGCTAAGTTTTCTTTCAAGTCCACAGCTTGATACTTCTAAAAAATACTCCCCACTCACAGGTGGCTCTACATCAAAAATAGGCGATAAAATCTCACTAAGTCTAGCACAATCATCAAGATTTACCCCACCTTCTTTTTGCACATAAATTCTATAAATCTTTCTACCATTTTCACTGACTAGTTCATCATCATAAAAGCCAAGTCCTGCTTCTTTACAAAGTGCTTCAAGATTCATTTTGTTCCTTTTTGATTTTTTCAAATAAAGCATCCATATGGTTTTGATACTCTAATCTATCATCAAATTTAAAGTGAAAATTCGGACATCTATACCACCCTTGCTCGCTCATGCAGTAATTTTGCAAAGCACGGGCAGCTTTTTTAAGCTGATTGAGTATGATTTCTTGCTCTTGGGTATTAAAAAACATTTTATCTAAATACACAAAAGCATCATATCTGCCTTTTTTACACTCTACATCCACTACGCACAAATTTTTTAAAGCTTCGTTGTCTAAATTTGCTAAAGCTTCTGGTATAAGTTCTTTTAAAATGCTTTCTGTGCGTAGCTTTTTGATTTCAGCTGGATTCATAGGCTTACTTGTTCCTCAACTTCTTTGTAACTTTCTATATAATCGCCCACTCTCATATCATTACAACCTTCTATGCCTACACCGCATTCATAGCCTTTTGCAACTTCTCTTACATCATCTTTAAAGCGTTTAAGTGAGCTTACATTACCTTCAAATACCACAACTCCATCTCTAATGAGCCTGATTTTAGCACCACGATTGATCGTGCCTTCTGTCACCATACAACCTGCGATTTGTCCTAGTTTTGGTACATTGATCACTTGACGAATTTCAGCTTGACCAAGTTGTTCTTCAGAGATGATAGGACTCATCATACCGCCTAATAAGGCTTTTACATCATCAAGCAAATTGTAAATAACATTATAAGTTTTTATCTCTACGCCTTTATCTTTAGCACGTTCTTTGATCTCACCAGTTGGGCGTATATTAAAGCCTAAAACGATAGAGTTTTCACTAGCACTTGCAAGCTCTATATCACTTTGAGTAATTCCACCTACCCCACTATGGATGATATTAACCTTAATCTCATCGTTTTTGAGTTTTTCTAAACTAGCCTTAATCGCTTCAAGTGAACCTTGCACATCTGCTTTTAAAATCACAGGAAGGGCTTTTAAATTACCTTCTTTGATTTTAGCACCAAGTTCATCTATGCTTACTTTAGTGGATTTGCTTAGTTCTTTTTGGCGGTTGTATTCATGGCGTTTATTAGCATATTCTCTTGCTTGTTTATCGCTATCTACAGCTATTAGCGTTTCTCCTGCATCAGCTACTTCACTAAGACCTATGATCACCCCGCACTCACCTGGACCTATTTCTTTTAAAGCTTTGCCTTGATCATCACTCATAGCACGCACTTTACCATAAGCTTCCCCTGCTACAACAGTATTTCCTACTCTTAAAGTACCATTTTGCACGATGATAGTAGCCACAGGGCCTCTACCTTTTTGAACCGAAGATTCTATAATACTTGCTTTAGCGTGGGCTTTTGGATTTGCTTTAAGCTCTAAAATATCAGCTTGTAATAATACAATTTCAAGTAAATCCTCTATACCATCACCCTTTTTAGCTGAAACTGGCACAAACTCATGGCTTCCGCCCCATTCTACTGGCATGATGTCCATTTCTGCTAGCTGGGTTTTTACCATGTCAGGATTTGCGTTTTCTTTATCCATTTTATTAATAGCGATGATGATAGGCACATTAGCTGCTTTTGCATGATTAATCGCTTCTTTAGTTTGTGGTTTTACCCCATCATCTGCAGCTACTACGATAATAACAATATCCGTTATACTAGCTCCCCTTGCACGCATAGCAGTAAATGCCTCATGGCCTGGAGTATCGATAAAAGTGATTTTTCTACCATTTTTTTCCACCATGTAAGCACCAACATGCTGAGTGATCCCGCCTGCCTCGCCACTTGCAATGCGTGATTTTCTTATATAATCAAGCAAAGAAGTCTTACCATGATCCACATGCCCCATGATAGTGATAACCGGGGCTCTTTGGCTTAAATTCTCTTCTGTTTGATTTTCATCATAATCTTTTACATAATCAAACTCATCAGCTTCATCAATGATATTAATCTCCACGCCAAATTCAGCTGCAAGAATTTCTATAGCATCCTCATCTAAAAAGTCATTTTTAGTCGTCATCATACCAAGCATAAAAAGTTTAGAGATAACTTCTCCGGTGTTTTTACCAAGTTTTTCAGCAAATTCATACACACGAATTTCTTTAGGTATACTTACACTTGTGATCGCTTCGCTTTCTTTTTTTTCTACCTTTTTAGGTGGTTTTTTACGACTTCTTCTTTGTATACCACCCTCGCCAAATGGATTGATAGAATTATTTAAAGATTGTTTTAAAATATTGGGTTGTTTTTTATTTGCTGGTTGTGCTGGTTTGTTTTCTTTTACACTAAAATCAGGTAAAACCACCATATCATCATCTTCTAAAGAAATATCAGCAAAGTCTTTATCTCCCAAAAGATCCATTTTAGTAGTGCTTTCTTTTTTGCTTGCTACAGGATGATTTTTCTTTTCTTTTTTCTTTCTTTTTAAATTCTCATCTGAATTTGAAAAAATCATGCTAAAGCTTAAACCTTGAGTAGCTTGTGTACTAACTTTTTCTTCTTTGTTTATTTGAGTTTCTTTGCTTTCTTCTTTTTTCTTTTTAACGATGACCAAGCCTCTTCTTTTGGCTAAATTTAAATTAGAACCTAGCTTTTCATCAAGTTTAATTTCTTCTTTTTTTTCTTCTAATGCTTCATTTTTTATAGGATTTTCAGGTTGTTTTTCTTCTTTTTTTATTTCATCTTTTTTTTCACTTACTGCTTTAGTAGGGCTTTTACCTTCTTTTTTAGTAGTAGTTTTTTTCTCTTCTTTTTTAGTAGTTTTTTTTGCTGCACTTTCTTTTTTAGGTTTGGCTACTTTTTTTACCACATCTAGTATTTCACCGGATTGAACGTATTGATAAATCGCCTCTGCAATTTCAGAAGATACTTTTTTGTTAGGGGATTTGATATCTTCTAAGCCCATTTCATTGGCTTTTTCTATAATTTCTTTACTTGTATATCCTAACTCTTGAGCGATCTCGCTAATCTTTACATCTGCCATTAAAAAATATCTCCTTTAAATCCTGCTGATTTATATTACCATGAAAATTGCCTTTGCAAGCTCTCATAAAAGCCCTTTGCAATGTTTTTTCATCTTTATCAAAACATGAATTACAAATATACAAACTCCTACCAAATTCCACTTTAGTGATAATTTGAGAATTTTTTATTTGAAATTGTTGCAAACTTTGCTTTTCATAACGACCTTTGCAAACAATGCACATTCTAATGGGTATATGATTTTTCAAAATTATATCTTTTTTTTGGAATTTTTAGCAAATTTTAAAGCCCTCATCATCAAATTCTAAAAGCTCAACTCTAAATTTAGCAAATTTATTTTTGATTTTTTCTTTGATTTGTTTAGCATCATCTTTATAAGCTAGAGTAAAAAAACTCGAGCCTGATCCTGAAAGCGTGCTCATGAAAGCATTATTATCTAAAGCTAGTTTTTGCACTTCAAAAAGCTCGGGCAAAAGTTTCATTCTTTGATTTTGATGAAGTTTATCCAAACTTGCATATTTTAATAAATCATATTTTTTCTCTAAAAAACAAGCGGTTAAAAATGAAGCATGGCAAAGATTAAAAACACTATCTTCTAGATTGATTTTTTTAGCTAAAACTGCTCTTGATTTTTGAGTATTCATCGCTACATTTGGTATGGTTATAATAGCTTGTAAGTCTTTATCCACTTCTTTTTTTATAGCTAAAACTTTTTCATTATGAGTTAATGCACACACAAAACCCCCAAGTGCTGCTGGAGCTATGTTATCTGGATGGTTTTCATATTTTAAAGCTTCATTTAAAATGATATTTTTATCCGCTTTAAACCCACTTAATTCATAAGCACAAGCAATAGCTCCAACTATTACAGCAGAAGAACTTCCCATGCCTCTAGCTAAAGGGATATTATTTTGGAAAACAAAGCGGAAATTATCTTTTTTACCACTAAGTCTTTGATAAATTTCATAAAAAATATTGACAAAACTATTGTTTTTTTTAAGATAGATATTATTTTCACCTTCTCCGTGTATGCTAATGCTAAAAAATTTAGATTTTTCAACTATGGTTTGATTAAAATATTTTAAACTCAAACCCAAACAATCAAAACCAGGACCTAAATTTGCACTTGTAGCAGGAACTAAAATCTTCATTTTTTACCTTAATTAATCGCATCTAAAACATAAAAAGGTGTATTTTCTTTACTGAAATTTAAACCTTTTAAACTTTGGGGCATAAAAAAACTTCCCGCTTGTGTCTTTTCTAAAACAATCTCATCATCATCTTTTTTTACAAAACATAAATGTTTATTTGCAGCTATAGGAGCGTTATTATTTAGCTCAAAAGCACTAATAGCTTTTAAAGGTATATTTTTAACTATAGCTAGGGTTTTAAAAGAAACATAAGAAATTTTTATACCCATGTAAGAGCCTGGTCCATGTACATAAATAAGCTTTTCAAACTCATATTGTGAAAGTAAATCTTGCAGTATTTTTGGCAAAACTTCACTAACTTTTAAATCATTCTCAATGGTTTTTATCAATACATCATTTTCATAAATACCAAGCATTAAAGGTTTTGCTATGGCATTTAAAAGTAAAGTAACCTTTTTTATGCAAAAACCTTTTCATAAACTTTATATGCACTTTTTTCTAAACTTACCACTTCATAAGCACTAGGATCTTTTAAAAGTTCTTTGGTTAAAAGATGATTAAGTTTGTGCGAACCTGCATAAGAAGTATAGTCTCCAAAAACTCTACATCCAAGCAAGGTTAAATCACCTATGGCATCTAAAATTTTATGACGCACAAATTCATCTTTAAAACGCAAACCTTCAGGGTTTAAAATACGATTATCATCAATTACAACAGCATTTTCTAAGCTTCCACCAAGACCTAAATTCATAGCTCTTAAAGCTTGAACATCCTTTAAAAAGCCAAAGGTTCTTGCTCTTGCTATTTGCTCTATGTAGTTTTGTTTGCTAAATTCAAAACAATAATTTTGCTTACCTATAATAGGATTATCAAATTCGATTGTATAGTTTATAATAGGCATATCCGTAGGACTTAAACGCACAAATTTATTACCTTCTTTTACTTCTACAATTTTTTTAATCACTAAAATTTTTTTAGCCACGTCAAGCTCTTTTATGCCTGCTTCTTCAAGCATCATACAAAAGCCTATGCTACTACCATCCATTACAGGAGCTTCATTAGCATCTAAAACTATACGCACATTGTCAATACCATAAGCATTAATTGCACTCATTAAATGCTCTATAGTAGAAACATAACCCCTATGATCGCCTATTACAGTAGCCATTTGCGTATCGATGACATTTTCAGGCTTTGCTTCATAAGAAATTCCCAAATCACTTCTATAAAACACTACACCACTGCCAGCTTCTAATGGCTCTAATTTTATGCTAATAGGCTCACCCTTATGCAAACCTATGCCAACACCTTTAACTTCTTTTGCTATTGTTGTTTGATTCATTTTTATTCACTCAAAATTCTTTTTTTGCTTGACTCTAATACATTATAGATATTTTCTTTTATCCATTTTGCATCTTGCCATTGCTCAGGACGCACTTCAACACCTTGCACCAAAACACCAAAATGCACATGATCTCCAAGTGCTAAGCCTGTAGTGCCTGTAGTGCCTATAACATCACCTGCTCTAACTCTATCGCCCACATTTACATCCACATTAGTGCAGTGTCCATAAAGAGTATAAATACCAAAGCCATGATAAATAATAATATTTAATCCATAAATTCCATTTTCTTGTACAAATACCACTTCACCATCGTTATTACTAATAATAGGTGCTTCTTTTACGCTTGCTAAATCAAGCCCCATATGATAAGAGCTACTAAATGCTTGATTATTATAAGAATAAAATCTATGATCGGCATAATCAGCTACTTTTTGGCCATTTTTTAAAGGTTTGAAAAGATTAACTTTAAAATTATTAATCATAGTATCAGGAACTTTACTTGTAATATCATGAATGATAACTTCATTAGAAGCTCTTAAATCTTCATTAACAAATTTAAATTTTTCAAGCCTGCTTAATTCTCTATCTTTTGGAGCATATTTTTGTGCTAAAAATTCAATCTTACCATCTAAAAATCTATCACTTACTTTTATATTTGATACACGGTATTTTTTATTAGTAAAATAATATCTAATTCTTTGTTTGTTTAAATTACCTGCTTTATCTACTGCCACTACATAAGCTCTAAAGTGCTCATCAGTTGCCTCCCAAGGAATCAAAGCAGCATAATATCCTTCTTTCACATAAGGAGTTGCTTTAAAAATTTTATCTTTATCGGTTGTGATATAAACTTCTTGTAAATTCTCATCACTTGCTTTAAATACCACACTACCTACTCCGCCTTGTTCGATTTGGTAAGAATTGTCTAAAATTTCTACAAGTGGTTTTTTGGTATCAATGATAACTTTCACTTCTTTAAGCGCTTGATTTCCTAAAAAGAAATTCCAAAAACTACTATCGCTTGCTTCTATTACAAGTTTATAAGAATCGATTTTTTCTTTATAAGCTGGTTTTGGTAATTTTAAATCAAAATGAATGCTTTTTTTATTGCCTTTAACATGTTCATTAACAAGTATTTCACCATTTAACTCATTTGCCTTAAATAGTGTGACTTTAACATCTTTTAAAGCACTTTCATCGCTTATTTCTATAGATATAGGGTCTGTTAGATTACTATAAATTACATCTGATTTTGTTTGAATCAACGGATGATTTTTTTCAAACAACTTTGTATTTAAAACAAACACCACAAAGGCTAAAAGTATTAAAAAAACTACAAAAATCCATTTTTTATTTGATCTTTTACGCGCAAAAACCATATTTTCACTTTCAATCTATATTTTTTAAAAATATATTATTCTTTAGCAAATTAAGAGTAAATTATAAAAAATTTTATAGAATTTCTCTTAATTTATTTGCACTTTTAATCCAAGTCTCAAGCTCATTTATATCACATTTTTCTATCATTTTTTTACATTCTTGTAATTCTTTTTGAAATAAATCAATAGAATTTAATAAATTTTGTTTGTTTTGTTCAAAAATACCACTCCACATTTGAGGGTTTGACTTAGCAATCCTGCACATATCTTTAAAAGAAGGGCCTCCTAGGTGAGCTATATTTTTTTTATTTTCTTCTTTCATCACAAAATTTGCCAAAGAAAAACTAATCACATGCGGTAAGTGTGAAATGATAGAAGCATGATGATCATGCGCAATACTATCCATAAATACAAGCTTCATTCCTAAATCTGAAAAAATTTCTATAGCCCTTTTTTGATGGATATGATCAGCATTTTGCACATCACACAAAACACAAACTGCACTTTTATATAAATCTTTTATAGCTGCATTTGGACCACTATTTTCAGTTCCTGCCATAGGATGAGCTGCGATAAATTGACTTTTCAAATAAGAAGGTAAATTTTTAATAATTTCTTCTTTTGTGCTTCCAAGCTCGATGATAGTACAATCTTTAGAAATGCCTTGAAATTCTTTTAAGATTTTTACAATAGCTCTTACAGGAATAGCTAAAAAAATCACATCACATTTTTTCAACTCTTCAAATGAAACAATTTTATCTATTAATTTTCGCTCTAGTGCAATTTGTTCAAATTCTTTGTTTATATCATATCCGCAAACTAAATCTATTAACTTATTCTCTCTTAAGCTAAGACCCAAAGATCCACCTATTAAGCCAAGTCCGATTATACCTACTTTCATAAATTTTCCTTAAAAAGCATTAGTTAAAAATATTTTGGTATTATAACGATTTTGTATATAAAAATTTAGGTAGATTTGATGAAAAAATGGTTTGTTTTCTTTGCACTCTCAAGTTCTTTATGTGCAGCTACGATTAAAGATATAAAATTTGAAGGCTTATCGCAACTTTCTAAAGAAAGCGCTATTGCGATTTCTAAATTAAAAATAGGACAAAAAATTGATCCTGCTAGTATAGATACAGCGATTAAAAATCTTTTTGATAGAAATTATTTTAAAGACATAGTAGTAGAAGAAAAAAATGGGGTGCTGATTTTTAAAGTAGTAGAAAAACCTTCCATTGGAAAAATAGATATTCAAGGTATAGCAAGTAATGATAGAAAACAAATAGAAAGCCTTGTTGGCTTAAAACCTGGAATTTTATATGATGAAAATTCAGCCAAAGATGCAGCCGAAAAAATCAAACTTTTTTATCAAGCCAAAGGTTTTTATGATACTGTTGTAGAAATCAAAGATGAAAAATTAAGTAATTCAAGCTCATTAAAACTTACTTTTGTTGTAAATCGTGGGGAAAATATCATCATAGAAAAAGTACATTTAAGTGGTGCAAAAAATTTAAGCTATTCAGATATTGAACCTGCGGTAGCAAATAAACAAAGAGAAGCCCTGGGCTGGATGTGGGGCTTTAATGATGGTAAGCTTAAAATCTTTGATTTAGCAAATGATAGCTCAAGAATTTCGGATGTATATTTAAAAGAAGGTTATCTTGATGTAAGCGTATCTCCTGCTTTTTTAAATACTTACACAGATACTTATCAAGCTGATTTAACTTATTTTATCAACGAGGGTGAGGTTTATAAAGTCAAAGGGATTAAAATTTTTAATCCAATTTTTAGTGATGAAGAAAATGAAGCTTTGGCAAATGATTTAAAATTAAGTATTGGAAAAATAGTTAATATAGAAAAACTAAGAGAAGATATAAAGACTATAGAAACTAAAACAGCAGATTTAGGCTATGCTTTTGTACAAGTTATACCTGATATACAAAAAGATAAAGAAAATCATGAAGCTATGATTATTTTTAAAGTCATACCTAATGAAAAAGTATATGTTAGAAATGTTGAAATTTCAGGCAATACCAAAACAGTTGATAGAGTTATTCGTAGAGAGCTTTACCTAACCGAAGGTAATCTTTACAATAGAACTGATTTAATAGACTCAAGAAATGCCTTAAGAAGAACTGCATATTTTGAAAATGTAGATATTAAAGAACAAAGAGTAGATGATACGCATATTGATTTGATAGTAGAAGTCAAGGAAGCTTCAACTGGAGCCATTTCAGGTGGTATTGGTTATGGAACTAGTGATGGAATTTTACTTAGCGCTTCATTATCTGATGCAAATATCTTAGGCTCTGGTATGAAAGGAAGTGTGAGTATAGACAAAGGCGATGATACACTTTCTGGTAGAGTATCTTTAAGAAATCCTAGAGTAAATGATAGTGATTATTCTCTTGGAGGATCATTATATTCAGATCGTTTAGAATGGGATAGCTATGATGAGAGAAACTATGGTTTTGACATAAGCGTTGGTAAAACTTTAGGAAGATATACAAGCATAGATTTAACTTATAATCTTGAACAAAGTGATATTTATCATTTAAGTGATCGCTTAATCGCTCAAGGATATAAACTTGGTAAAACTTATAAAAGTTCTATCACTCCTTCGATAGTGTTTAACAATACAGATGATTATTATTTACCAAGATCAGGTTTTATCGCCTCAACTTCGCTTGAATATGCAGGCTTAGGCGGGGATCAAGAATTCATAAGTTCTACTACTAAATTTAATTATTATCAAGGCTTGGAAGAGTTTATAGGTTGGGATTTGATTTATCGTTATAAAGCGAGTTTTTATAAAGTATGGGATCAAGGCTATTTACCTATCAATGAAAAATTATATCTTGGTGGTATAGGAACTATTAGAGGTTTTGATAGAAGAAGTGTGAGTCCTAAAAATGAATGGGGTGATGAAACAGGTGGTACAGTGGCTTTTGCAAATTCTGTAGAACTTAGCTTTCCAATCTTTGATAGAATCAAACTTAGAGGTAGTGTATTTTTTGATTATGGTGCTATAGGAGAGAGTTCTTTAAATCAAATTCAAAGATGGAGTACAGGCGTTGGCTTTGAGTGGTTAACCCCACTAGGTGCTTTAAATTTAGTTTTTGCTAAACCATTTAATACTAGCTCAAAAGATGATTTGAGCAAATTTGAGTTTATGTTGGGTGCAAGATTTTAAAAGCAATAAAATCTTGCTATAATTTTGAAATTTTATTTTAGGTAGAGATAATGAATTTTTTAGATATTTTTTCTAGTATAAGACGCAAGCAAGCCGCTCCAAGCGAAGCTCCAAATCACTGGGTAAAATGTAATTCTTGTCATGCGTTAATGTATTATAAAGAAATAGAAACTTGTTATAATGTTTGTCCTAAATGTAATTTTCATATGAGATTAAACCCTCTAAAACGCATTGAATTACTTAGCGATGAAGGCTCTTTTGTGGAAATGGATAAAGACTTACATGCAATCGATCCACTTAAATTTGTAGATAGCAAATCGTATAAAAAAAGATTAGCAGAAAATGAAGAAAAAACAGGTAGAAAAAGTGCTATAATAAGCGGGGAATGCACCATAGATGGGATAAAAACTCAATTAGTTGTTTTTGATTTTTCTTTCATGGGTGGAAGCTTAGGCTCAGTAGAAGGTGAAAAAATTCTTAGAGCTATTGAAAGAGCGATTGAGAAAAAAACCCCTGTTGTTATAGTGAGCGCAAGCGGTGGAGCTAGGATGCAAGAAAGCACTTATTCTTTAATGCAAATGAGCAAAACAAGTGCAGCATTAAAACTGCTAGCAGAAGAAAAACTTCCTTATATTTCAGTATTAACTGATCCAACTATGGGTGGCGTAAGCGCGTCTTTTGCTTGGCTTGGAGATATCATCATGGCTGAACCTGGTGCCCTAGTAGGCTTTGCAGGAGCTAGGGTAATCAAACAAACCATAGGGGCTGATTTACCAGAAGGCTTTCAAAAGGCTGAATTTTTACTTGAACATGGGTTGATTGATGCGATTGTAGAAAGAAGTGAACATAAAAAATTTATAGCAGACTTTTTAAGATTTTTTTCTAAAAACTAAAAATGCAAATTAATCTTTTAAGCATTCAAAAAAATAATAATGATGAATTTAGCAAGATAGATGAGCATTATACTAAGCTTATTAAGAAATTTTGTAGTTTTAATGATATATGTGTTTTTAATAACAAAATTAATCAAGCACAAAATACTAACGCCATAGAAGCAAAAAAATCTTATACAAATGCACTAAGTCCTTACAAAAAAGGTTTTTGCATAGCATTAGACGAAAAGGGTAAAGAATTTACAAGTGTAGAATTTGCAAAATTATTGCAAGATAAAAATGAAATTACATTTTTTATAGGCGGTGCTTATGGATTTGAGCAAGAATTTATTGCACAAATGCATACAAGTATAGCTCTTAGCAAAATGACCTTGGTGCATAAATTTGCTAAAACTATGCTTTTAGAGCAAATTTATCGTGCATTTTGCATTAATACAAATCACCCATATCACAAATAGGAGCGTTTATGCAAGAATTAAATCTTGAAGAATTTAAAAATATATTACTTCAAAGACAAAAAGAAATTTTACAAGAACTTCAAGGCAATATAGACAATATCCATAATCTACAAGATAGTGAACCTAGAGATGAAGTTGATTTACAGCAAATTGACAATAGCTCTCATATCGACTTTAAAATCAATGAAAATTTAAAAGCTGAACTAGAAGAAGTTAAACATTCATTAAGCAAAATAGATAACAATACTTATGGTATTTGTGAATATTGTGAAGATGATATTCATCCTGAAAGACTTAAGGTTAAACCTCACGCAAAATATTGCATAAATTGTCGTGAAAATTTAGAAAAAAGGAAAGAGCTATGAAAATTAGATTATTTTTCTTTGCAAGTTTAGTTTATCTTCTAATCATCGCAGCCTTAGTTTATAATCTAAATTTAGGAAATTATACTTTTACAATTTCCACTTTTGAATTAAATTTGCCTATTAGCTTATGGGTTGTTTTGCCTGCTTTACTTTTGATGATACTAGCTTTAGCACATATGAGTTTTTATGGCTTTTTAAAACATTTACAATATAAAAATCTAATTAAAGATAGTAAAAATTATGAAAATTTTATTATTGATATTTTTTTAAAAAAAATAAGCAGGGTTAAATTCAAAACTCAAGAATTTCAAAACATTGCAAAAGATACGCAAGCTCTTTGTTTTAAAGAAAAAATTCAAAATCCCAAAATAGATGAAATTATTGATATTTTTGAACACTTAGATAAAAAAGAATTTGTGGAATTAAAAAAATATAAATTAGATTCAAATAATGAAATTTTCATTTTAAATGAAAAAAATCGCTTTCAAAATGATAGCAATTATGCTTTTTCTTTTATCAAAAACAAAGATACCTTAGCTAGTGAGCTAGAAATTTTTGCTTATAAAATGGTATTAGAAAATGCGCCTTATAGTCAGATTAAAACACTAAAAGTTCAAAAAAACCAAGATAATATTTTATTGCTTTTGGATAGATTTGAAAAAGAAAACTTAGAATTAAATCACGCTGAAATCGAAGTTTTACTTAGTATGAATACTTTGGATGATAAGTCATATTTACGCTGTGCTAAAATACTTTGTAAAAAAATAGAACCTCAAGTGTTGATTGCTTTATTTAAAAAGTTAAAAGATAATTATTCTCAAGCTTTAAGAGCTTATCTTTATACTTTGGCAGAATTTGGTATGTATGATGAATTGCTTAATGAATTAGGAAATGATCAAAATGAGCATAAAGACTTTAGACTCTTGCTCTTTTTAAGAGAACATAATAAAAAAATAGAACTTGAAAAATTAATACAATGATAGATTTTAATAAAAAGCCTTTATTTTTAGCCCCTATGGCAGGTTTTTCTGACTTGCCTTTGAGAAATTTAGTTAAACAATTTGGGGCTGATGTAACCATTAGTGAAATGATAAGTTCTAATGCCTTAGTATATGAGAGCTCAAAAACTCTTAAAATGCTAGAAAAAGCTGAACTTGAAAATCCTTACATAGTTCAAATTGCAGGCTCAGATGAAAGTGTAATTCAAAAAGCGGTAGAAATTTTAAATCGTTTTGATTTTATAGATGGGATTGATTTTAATTGTGGTTGTCCTGTAAATAAGGTTATAAAACAATGCGCAGGTAGTGCTCTTTTACAAGATCTTGATAAATTACAAAGAATTTTAGAACTTATCAAAAAAGCAAGCAACAAAAAACTAACTAGTGTCAAAGTAAGATTAGGATTTGATAAAAAAGATCCCATCGCCATCGCTAAAGCGTGTGAAAATGCTGGAGTAGATTTTATCAGTATGCATGGTCGCACTAGAAAACAAATGTATAGTGGAAATGCTGATTATGAAGCCATAGCTTTAGCCAAAGAAAATATCAAAATTCCTTTAGTTGCAAATGGTGATATTAGTGAAGATAATGCCAAAGAAGTGTTTAAAATAACAAATTGTGATGCTTTGATGATAGGACGTGCAAGTGTAGGAAAACCTTGGATATTTTATGAGATAAAAACTGGTAAAAAAATCGAAAAAGCTATGAAAAATAAAATCATTTTTGCACATTTTGAAGAAATGTTAAAGCATTATAAAGAACAAGGCATAAGCATCTTTAGAAAACACTTACATGAGTATTCTAAGGGCTATGATGATGCTTCTAATTTTAGAGATTGTGTTAATCGCATTAATGATGCAGAAATTATGCGAAAATATATTCAAGAATTTTTCAATAAGGAATGATTTTTGCTTGTAAATTATCAAGCAATATGAATGAAGAGATACCATAAAACAAGGAAGGTTCATGGCAGCTCATATCAATTCAAAAGGGATTTACAAAGCATTAGGTGGCATTAGAACAAGTGCGAATAATTTAGCAGCACATGCTTCAAAGCTTAACAATCAAAGTTTAAATTTCGAGCAAGTTTTACAACAAACCCAACCAAAATGTATAAAAACTTGTTTACAAAATTCTCAAAAAGAACTTGAAAATTTGCTTGAAAATATTAAAAATAGCCAAGATACTATCACAAAAAATATACACAAAGATAGTGCAAATATCATTGCAAGATTAAGACAAGAAGTCATTATGATGTATGATATTACCCTTAAAAACCCTCTTTGATAATTTTATATAAATTATCAATATATTCATCGCTAAAATGCGATGAATTAAAACTCCTATATAATTTTACAAGATCTTTAGCATTAAACTCATAACCAAAAGCACATTTTTTATGAGCGGGCAAAAAAGCTCTTACTAGTACAACATTTTTTTGAATATACTCATCACAATAAAAACATACAAAACTTTTATGCAAACGCCCTTCAAAATCTAAAATTTTTAAATAAGCATCCACTATAACACGTTTGCAATCTTGCTTTTCAAAACGCTTAGCACAATCTTCTAAAAGCTCAAAATAAAAACTATCAATTTCCTCAACATCTTTTAAATGCCAATAAAAAAGTCTAATAAATTCCTGCCAAAAAAACATTCTCTCTCTATCTAAAATCCAAGAAAAACCAATATGTAAAACATCTTTTAAACGTGGTAAAAATCTCGAACTTTCTTCAAGCTCAAAATCAATCTTATACCCACTTAGTATATTAGAATGACGCATGCCATAAAATCTATAACTTTTAATAACTTTTTTAGTACTTAAAAGATAAACGATTAAATCCTCATCTTTTACACTCTGAGTGTGTAAAATATACCCTTGCATTTTATAAAAGTTCTATGCCATAAGCTTGCAAAATTTCATATGCACTATTTTCCAAAGACTTACTAAAACTCGCTGTTGCATTTTTATGTAATATAATTTTTGAGTTAATGCTAGCGCTTTGAGCTAAAATAATATTACTAAATACACAAATATGTGAAACAAGACCACAAAATTCTATACTTTCATAATAATTTTGTTTTAAAAAATTGGCTAATTCTAAGCTACCAAAAGCATTCTTATAAAATATTTTTTTTGCATTTTTTAAATACACATCAAAATCACCTGGCATTTGCCAACCTAAAGTATCTCTAATGCAATGATAAGTAGGTAAATTTTTTCCTTCTTGAGTTTTTAAATAATTTTCATCATGCGTATCAAAAGTAAAAACAATATCACCTTGATGATTTTTTAAAAGAGCAAGAATATTATCTTTTATCTTGGTAGCTTCTTCAAAACCCAAGCTACCATCGATAAAATCATTTTGATAATCAACAACAACTAAAAGATTAGCCATTATCCTTGACCATAAAAAAGCTATCCGTGTGGATATTTTCAAATGCAGTTTTTAAACTTGTAAATAATTTTGGATTTTCTTTTTCTAAATTTGCCAAAAGCTGCTTAGCTTCTTCTCTTGCATGAGGAAATTTTACATTTTTTTCACTTAATTTCATGCCAGGACAAAATTCATTACCAATTACTTCTAATTCATTATTAATAGCATTTTCTCTTAATTGTCTTTCTCTTACAAAAATCAAAGGACGAATAACCTCTACACCTCTTTTGCTTTTATACTTGGGAGCTAGACTCCTAAGAGAGCCATTATAAATAAAATTCATAAAAAAACTCTCTACCGCATCATCTAAATGGTGAGCTATAGCTAATTTATTAAAACCATTTTCCAAAGCATAAGTATATAAAGCACCACGCCTCATTCTTGAAAAATAGCTACAAAAACTTGAATTTTTTCTAATCGTATCACCTGAAATTTCATAAATATTAGAATCAATCACTTCATGATCAATATCATGTTCTTTGCAGTGATTATGAAGTTTAGTATAATCTTCACCCATGCCATAGCTTAAAGTTACTGCTTTAAGTTCAAATTTAAAAGGCGCATGTGCTTGCATACGCTTTAAAAGATGTGCTAAGGCAAGCGAATCTTTTCCACCGCTAAGCCCTAATAAAACTTTATCATTGTCTCCTATTAAAGAAAATTTAGCATTAGCTTTAGCTACTTCTCTGATTAGTTTTTTACTAAGATTTATCATAATTTCTCACAAATTTTTAAAACAAAATTAGCTGAAATTTTGGCTGATTTTTCTACAAACTCATCAAAGTCAAATTCAGCTTTCTCACCTGCTTTATCACTCATAGATCTTAAAATCAAACATGGAATTTTTAAAGCATCACACACCAAAGCCACACTAGCTCCTTCCATTTCACAAGCATCTGCATTAAAAATTTCTCTAATTTTTGCTTTTTTATTCTCATCACAAATAAACTCATCACCCGTAGCGATAACACCTGATTGTAATTTAATACCAAGTTCTTTAGCAACTTCTATGGCAAGATTATTTAGCTTATCATCTGTTTTTATAAAAATTTCATTACCAGGAACATAGCCAAGCGGATGCCCAAAAGCTGTGATATCTAAATCATATTGAGCTAATTTTGTAGCATAGATTAAATCCCCTATTTCTAAACTAGGATTAAAAGCACCAGCCACACCCGTAAAGAGTAAAAGCTCGGCTTTAAATTTTTCTATCATAATAGTCGCACTAAGGGTAGAATTGACTTTCCCTATCTTAGAATAAGCAATAATTAATTCATGATTTTTATATTTTGCAAGATAATAAGTATTATTTGCATATTCTATTGTTTGATACTCTTTTAATGTTTCTAGTAAAGGAGTGACCTCTTCAGGCATAGCTCCTAAAATAGCTATTTTCATTTAATTACCTTTAAAATTTCATCAATGTCTTCTATTTTACTCAAAGTATAAGTTTCTTTTTGAGTGATTTTTTTATTTAATCCCTTTAACACATTTGCACCAAATTCTATATAAAAATCTACTTCTTCATCTATTGCTTTAATACTTTGTTTATAAAGAACAGGCTTGATGAGTTGCTCGCTTAAAAGCATTAGAGCTTGATTTTTATCATTATACACTTTTGCATTAACATTTGACACTACGCTTTTAAAGCTCTCTTTTAAAATAGGTTCTAATTCTTTTGTAAGTTTTAAAGAAGCATTTTTTAATAATGGACAATGACTTGCAACGCTCATGTTCAAAAGCATAGCTCTTTTAGCTCCTGCATTTTTAAACTCACTCTCATAAAAAGCTAAATCAGGCTTTAAACCTGCTACTACAATTTGCCCATCACAATTATAATTAGCCGCAAAAATGTTTTTTTTCTCACTCAATGCTTTTTGACAAAGTTCTTCTACCACTTTATCTTCAAGCCCTAAAATCACCATCATACCAGCTTCTATTTTAGAGCAATCTTCTTGCATAAACTTACCGCGTTTATTAACAAGCGCTATAACATCTAAAAAGCTAAATGCATTTTGGGTTGCCAAAGCACTGAATTCTCCTAGCGAATGACCTAGGCTGTACTTAGCTTCTATATCAACTTGCTCTTTCAAAGCTTCATAAGCCATTAGTGAGTTTAATACTATGGCCATTTGTGTAAATTCGCTTTTATTTAAATTTTCATTTTCCTTAAAAAGCAAATTTTTAAAATCAATTTTACAAAAATCACTAGCATTATCTAATAATTCTTTCGCTTTTTTAGAATTATCATAAAAACTCAAACCCATGCCAACACTTTGAGAACCTTGACCTGGGAAAATAAATGCGCTATTCATTAATGACCACCGCAGCAACCGCCGCCGCCATGTCCGTGGCCACCACAACATCCACCGCCGCCATGTCCGTGATGATGATCATGATGATGTCCTCCACCACCACATCCACAGCTTCTACTGCCTGCAATAATTCCTGTTAAAATTTCATCTTCACTTGCAGCTCTAACATCTACAATATTGATTGAAAACAACAGGTCTTTTCCTGCATAAGCATGATTGTAATCAATAGTAACTTCATTTTCGGTGATTTCTCTAACAATTACTCTTACCGTATTACCATCTTCACCTTCGCCAAAAAGCTCCATACCAACTTGCAAATCAATCCCTGCAAACTGCTCTTTTGGTAAAGTTTGTAATGCATTTGCATCATATTCGCCCAAAGCATTTTCTTTTTTTATCACAATATCAGCATTACAAGGAGCATTAAGCTTTTGAATTTCTTCTTCTAATCCTTCTAAAATTTGACCCTTACCTAAAATAAAAGAAATAGGTTCAGCATAAATATTTGATTCTAAAACTTCATTAGTATTTGCATCTTTTAATTCATAAAACATTGAAACTACACTATTTTTTTCTATAGCCATTTTATCTCCTTTGTTATTTTCTATCTGGCGAAACTTTTGCTTCAGGACTATCAGGATAAGCCGTCTTTAAAGCTTTATAAAATTTATTTGCACTTTTTGGATCCCCAACCTTATCTAAGCTAATGGCTGTATGATAAAGCAATTTCGGTACATAATCTCCTTTAGTGCTTATAGCAGAACTTTTCTTATAAAATCCCAAAGCACCTGCGTAATCTTGCTGTTTATATCTTATTTCTCCAAGCCAAAAAGTAGATCTAGCAGGTTTGTAGTGAATACTTATTAGATGTTCAAATTTTTCTTTTGCATCCTCAAATTGATTTTTATTAGTTTCTTCTATCGCTTTTTTCAAAATTTCACTAGATTGCAATTTTTTCCAACTATCATCTTTTACTTCAATCACTTCATCTTGAGTTTCATTTACATCTTGAATAATTTCTTCGGTTTTATTATCATCACTTACAACAGGAACAACCGAAGTAATTTTTGTTTGATTTTGCACTCTAGCTATTTCAGACTGAAAGAAGGTTATGGTTTTATTCATATCTTCTTTTGAAATATAATCATCGTTGATTTTATTAATTAAAGTTGTAATTTCACTTAAAACTTTTTGAATTTCTTGATGATTTTTTTCTTGAATTTGCCTATTTTCCTCCACATAAGCTCTTAAATTTTGAATTTCTTGAGTTATGTTTGCGTCAAAATTTTGATAAGTTTCTTCTAATGAAAGCAATTTTGTGTTAGCTTTTGAATATTGAGCATTCAAACCCTCTGTTACACTTTGCAATCCTTCTATATTCTCTACTGCTGTATTTATTTTACTTGTTAAATTTGTATAATATTCATTCAGTACTCTTAGGCGTTCTTGATTTTCATATTGTAATTTTTCATTTTGAGTTAAACCATAAGGTGTTTTTGTATCTACTTTTCCTGCATCAAAAGCTGAAATTTCAGCGTGTAAAAAAGTAGCTCCTAAAAGAGCTACTGATAATAATTTTAATTTCATTTATTTAAAACTTATTTTGATAATTTGAATTCTGCACGGCGATTTTGAGCATCGCAAGTTTTTGTTCTTTCAGTACATACAGGATTAGTTTCTCCGTAGCTTTTAACGCTAATTCTATCTGCGCTAACACCTTGAGCTACTAAAGATTCTTTTACTGCTTTAGCTCTTTTTAAACCTAAAGCTTGATTATACTCATCAGTCCCCCACTCATCGCAGTTTCCTTCAACTACTATTGCAGCATTAGCAGCTTCTTTATTAAAGATTTCAGCATTATTTGCAATAACCTTTTGCATATCTGATCTAACATTAAATTTATCAAAATCAAAATATACATTTGCTACAGAATTTAAAGATTCAAGATTTTCAAATCTATCAGATCCACCGCTACCTTTTGAGCCATCTACACTACTTGAACTACTAACGCTAGTGTTTTTAGTAGCACAACCACTTACAATAACAGCAAATGCAGTAATTGAAGCAAAAATGATTTTTTTCATTGATTTCCCCTTTTGTTTATTTAAAAATCATAATTTAATTATAACAAAAAAAATATGATTTTAGTATTTTACCAATCAATTGATTGAATTTTACCCACTTTTAAGCCATAATGAAAAGCTTTATTTGCATTAATTCGAATAACACCTAAAGCACTTTGAGAGCCTAAGTACTTAATAAACACAACACTTTCTCCATCACTTGAAAATCTTGGAAAAAGATTTTTACCATTTGCAGTGAGTTGTCTTATGTAATCGCTTTGGGTTGACATTAAATAAAGATTAAAAACTCCGCTTTGATTTACTTCTCTACTAGAATAAACCATGTAGTGTTTATAAGTAGAAACCGAAGAATTATTTTTACCATGAAAAACAACTTGTTCTGTTAAATTTGAATCTAAATTTTGCATAAAAATATTTGGATAGCCTAAGCGATCAGACACAAATACAATTTTTTTATCACCATCAACAAAATTGCCATTTACATCAATACCCATATAGTTTGTAATTTGTGTCAGATTTTTTGAATCTGCATCATACAAGTATACATCAGGTTGGTCTTTTGGAGCCATGGTAAGTAAAATTTTTTTACCATCATCACTCACATCAGAAGCAACCATCATACCTTTGCTAGCAATAATTTTTGTTATATTTTTATTTTTCATATTATATTTATAAAGAGTTGGAATCTCATCTTCATAGGCAGTAAAATAAAATGCATTTTGTTCTTTATTTGCCCATTTAGGAAACAAATTTAAACCTTTTGAAATCAATACTTTTTGGTAAGTTAAAGTATAATCTGCTAATAAAATATCACTTTGCTTACTACCTTGTGTTCTAGCTATTAAAATTTTATGATCCATCCAATCAACCGGAGCAAAACCTAACTTTTTATTCATTTGAGCAACACTTCTATGTGCTAAAAATGGATACTCTTCGATGGAAAGAATTTGTTCATAAAATCTTGTTTTAGTTTCATTTGCAGCTAAAATTTCAACATCAATATCTAAAAGTTTGCCGTTTTTATTTAATATATAAGAAAAAATATAATCACCTTGTTTTTCATCTTGAGTTATCTCAAAATTTGAACTTACTTTTATATCATTAACAAGCATGTTATAAAAACTTTTTTTAAGATCTAAATCATTCAATTTAGACTGATCTTTAATATAAATTTTTGGCAATTGCATACCTTTATTAACAACAGATATTGTTGCATCTTGTCCAAATAATACTGAACAAAAAAATAAAAATACTAGTATTTTTTTCATTGTTTCTCCGTTTTAAACTCAATTATATCACTAAGTTGCATTTTAATTTTTCTTATTTTACCATTTGGAGGTAAAGTTATGTATTTTCCTTCTAAATTTTGTAAAAATTCTTTTGCTTTTTTATCAAAATTATCACTATGTGCACTAGTAGTGTTTAACAGGTAAAAATAACCATTATTATCAATTACAAATTCTACTTCTATACTTAAGTTACCACTAGGATTATAAATCCTCCATCTATCTTCAAGATATTTTCTAACAGCGCCTAAGAATTGATCATAAACCCCTACTTTTTGCTCCATGACAGATTGACCTAATTCTTGATTTATTTTTAAATTTTCATTGAGTTGCTTAGAAAAATCATTGATTTTTTCTCTTTGGGCAAAAGTAGGTTTTTTTGAAGGCATAGAAGATTGCACTTTAGTCGTTTTTTCTTCTTGATAGTCTTCTATTTTACCAAACAACTCATTAAAAACACTTGCTTGTTGTTCTATATTTTGGGTGTTAACGCTTTTATTGGTAGTGTATTTTTGTAGAAGATTTTCTTCAAATAAACTTTGTAGATTTTCTTTTTGTAATTCTTGTATCATATTTACTTGATTTTGATTTATGCTATCTCCAAGTTCTATATTGATAAAACTATTAGGATCATCAGTATATTCAATGGCTTTTGGTTTATACTCAACCAACTTAAAAAATACCAAAAAAACAACAAAAAAATAAACTAAAGTTGCATAAATAAAAGCTTTAAGATTATGTGTAGAATTTTCTTCCATTTTTTACTCAGTTTGCAAAGCAACTTTTTGGAAACCTAAATGTTTCATTGTTCTTAAAACACTCATTACATCATCATATTTTAGATTCTTATCTGCTCTGATAAAAACTGTCTCTTGAGTATTATACTGAACTTTTAAAGCATTCATATTATCCGCAAAACTTATAAAATCAAATTTATCTTTTCCTATAAAAATTTCTTTTTTTGCATTAATTGTTATAATCAAACTTTTAATATTTGGCGCACTTGAAGTTTTTTGCGAACCTTGAGGAAGTTGAACTTTTTCTTCATATGTGATGCTTGGTGCTGTTACCATTAAAATAGCAAGCAACACAAGCATAATATCTACCAAAGGTGTAATATTGAGTTCAGGTTTTTCTTCTAAAAACATTAACTATACCTTTGTAGAGCTTACCAATACTTTGATCTCGCTATCTAAGATATTAATCAATTCATAGGCTTTACGTTTAATAATCAAATGAAAACTGTATGCAGGAATCGCTACTAAAATTCCACAACCTGTAGCCACTAAAGCTTCACTGATTTTAGGAGCTATAATGCTTAAAGAATTTTGCATCTCTAAGCCACCAAAAGTTTCAAGTATAGAAATAACCGTGCCAAAAAGACCTATAAAAGGAGAGGTTGAAGCGATAATGCTAAGCCAAGTTAACCCTACCGTAGCTTTTTTTTCTACAGAATTTTTATAAATATTCATCTTTGTTTCATCAACTTCAACACATTTTTTTAAAATTGATGCACTTTGACTTAAATCTTTTTCGCCTCTCATTAAAGCTTCTAAAGCCTGGCTTTCATTTTGAGTCCATTTATTAATAAGCATCAACCTTGAAAATAATATACTAAAACTAAGTATAAAATACACCGAAAGCCAAGCTAATACTATATAAGTGATTAAGCTTGTATTTTCAAAAAAATGAAAAATTGCTTGAAAATCCACTATTTTTGCCTTACATTATTATCCATTTTAGCAAAAGTAGAAGCAAGTGCAATACTATCACTGCTCATAGATTTAATTAAATCTTTTGCTTCTTCTAATCTTTTTGCTATTTCACTATCACTATTTCCTCCAACCCATACAGCGCCTTTTGCTAAAACACTCACTTTAGTTTCAGAAACTTTTGCATGACCTGAATCAATAGCAACTAATTCATGAGTTGAATCTGATTTTTCTATATCTATAATTCCTGCTTTTAAAGAAGAGATTAAAGATGCATGTCCTTTTAAAACACCAAATTCACCCTCGCTTCCAGGAAGAACTACCAATCTTGCATCCCCTTGATAAATCATACCAAGGGGTGTAATGATTTCTAAAGATATTAAATCTTGCATAAATTAACCTTTTTTAGCCTTATCCACTTTACAATTATCTAAACAAACGTCTTTTCTGCTAACTTCTTTAAGTGTTTCAGCTTTTGCTATAGCTTCATCAATATTACCAACCATATAAAAAGCATTTTCTGGTAAATCATCATATTTACCTTCTAAAATACCTTTAAATCCTGCAATTGTATCTTCTAAGCTGATATATTTTCCAGGGCTACCTGTGAAAACTTCAGCAACGAAGAATGGTTGAGATAGGAATTTTTCAATTTTTCTTGCTCTTTCAACAATCAATTTATCTTCTTCGCTTAACTCATCCATACCCAAAATAGCAATAATATCTTGCAAATCTTTATATTTTTGTAATACTGATTGTACTCCACGTGCTACTTTATAGTGCTCTTCACCAATAATTTGCGGATCAAGCATTCTTGAAGTAGAATCAAGTGGATCAACAGCTGGATAAATACCTTTTTCAGCAATTGATCTATTTAAAACTGTTGTTGCATCCAAGTGTGCAAAAACTGTTGCTGGCGCAGGGTCTGTTAAGTCATCTGCTGGTACATAAACTGCTTGAACTGAAGTAATAGATCCTTTTTTGGTTGAAGTAATTCTTTCTTGGAACTTACCCATTTCGCTAGCTAGGGTTGGTTGATAACCAACAGCTGAAGGAATTCTTCCTAAAAGCGCTGACATTTCTGAACCTGATTGAGAAAATCTAAAAATATTATCAATAAACATTAAAACATCAAGTCCCATTTCATCTCTAAAATACTCAGCCATAGTAAGACCTGTTAACGCAATACGATTTCTTGCTCCTGGTGGTTCATTCATTTGACCATAGCACAATGCAACTTTATCCAATACGTTACTTTCTTTCATTTCATTATAAAGGTCATTACCCTCACGAGTTCTTTCGCCAACACCTGCAAAAACCGAATATCCGCTGTGTTTAAATGCAACGTTGTGAATTAATTCCATAATAATAACGGTTTTACCAACACCTGCACCACCAAAAAGACCAACTTTACCACCCTTAGCATAAGGAGCTAGCAAATCAACAACCTTTATACCTGTTTCAAAGATTTCACTTTTTGTACTTTGCTCTTCAAATGGAGGCGGATCTCTATGAATTGACCAGTGTTTATCAAAATTGATTTCTTCGCCCTCATCAATCAAATCACCCGTTACATTAAAAATTCTTCCAAGAACTTTTTCGCCTACTGGAACGCTAATTGGATTTCCAGTTGCAACAGCTGTTAAACCTCTAACAAGACCATCCGTCATATCCATAGCGATGGTTCTTACTTTATTATCACCTAAATGTGCAGCTACTTCAAGAACTAGCTTGCATTCTTTTCCTTCTAATTCATAATTAACAATAATAGCTTCATTAATTTGTGGAAGATAGTCTTTAAATTCAACATCAACCACTGGTCCTAAAACTTGAGAAATAAAACCTTGCATCATCACTCCTAAATTTATTTCATTGACTCAACACCGCTGATGATTTCTATCAACTCGGTGGTAATAGATTCTTGTCTTGCTTTATTATAAGCTAAATTAAGCTGCTTAACTCTAGCTTTTGCATTATTGGTTGCATTATCCATGGCTTGCATTCTAGCACTATGTTCAGCTGCCAAAGAATCAACTAAAGAAAAATACATGTTATATTCAAAATAAGTTTTTAACAAATCGTTTAAAATTTCTTCATCTTCTGGTTCTAAGTCCATTAAAGATTCAGACTTTTGTTCTTCTTTACCAACAATAGCTTCTACTGGCAACAACTCATTAATACAAATTTCTTGAGAAATCATATTTTTATAACCATTGTGAATGATTACAATTTTATCTGTCACGCCATTTACAAAATCATCAACAGCTTTTTGGATAATAGCACAAGCCTTATCATAATCTGGACTTGAACTTGTATCTAAATATTTTTCCAAAATTTCTATATTTTGAAAATTAAAATATTCTATACCTGTTTTACCAATAGCTCTTAATCTTACCTTGATTTTTTTTGTTTTGCAATCTTCAAGCATTTCATTTACGGCTTTAATGGTTTTAATATTAAATCCACCACACAAACCCTTATCGGCTGTGACAAAAATAATATCCATTTTTTCTATATTATCTTTTTTTCTAAAAAATGGAAGTTTGTCATCAAGCCCATCGTATTGATTGATCTTGAACGCAATTTCTGATAAAACTTCATCGATTTTTTGAGCAAAAACCTTTGATTTTTTAGCTGCCTCTTCTGCTTTTCTTAGTTTAGCAGTAGAGACAAGCTTCATCGCATTGGTTGTCTTTTGTGTATTGTGAACACTTTTTATTTTTCTTTTAATTTCTTTTAAATTAGACATTTAAAAACCTTATATATGGTTTGCTTTAAACTCACTCAATGCTTTAGCTAGTTTTTCTTCTAAATCTTTATCTAAAGCTTTTTTAGTTCTAATTTGCTCAAAAATTTCTGGATACTTAGCCTCAATAAATGGATATAAAGCTGCTTCAAATTCTCCAATTTTCGAAACCGCAACATCATCTAAATAACCTTTAGTGCCTGCAAAAATAATCACAACTTGATTTTCTGGTGAAAGTGGAGAATATGGAGGTTGCTTTAAAACTTCAACCATTCTTTGTCCACGCTCAAGTTGTTTTCTACTAGCTTCATCCAAATCACTTGCAAATTGTGCAAAAGCTTGCAATTCTCTATACTGAGCTAAATCAAGTCTTAATGTACCTGAAACTTGTTTTGTTGCTTTAATTTGCGCGGCACCACCAACACGAGATACAGATAAACCAACATTAATCGCAGGACGAATACCTGAGTTAAATAAATCTGTTTCTAAGAAAATTTGACCATCTGTAATTGAAATAACATTGGTTGGAATATAAGCTGAAACATCCCCTGCTTGAGTTTCAATAATAGGAAGTGCAGTCAAGCTTCCCGCGCCAAGCTCATCACTTAACTTACTTGCTCTTTCAAGCAATCTTGAATGTAGATAGAACACATCACCAGGATAAGCCTCACGACCTGGAGGACGACGTAAAATCAAAGACATTTCACGGTATGCAACAGCATGTTTACTTAAATCATCATAAACGATCAATGCATGTCTTGAATTATCTCTAAAATATTCACCCATAGTTACCCCAGCATATGGCGCAAGATACTGTAACGCAGCAGGATCTGATGCACCCGCATTTACCACTATAGTATAATCCATTGCACCATATTCTTCAAGCTTTTTAACTACTTGAGCTACAGTACTTTGTTTTTGACCAATTGCAACATAAATACAAATAACATCTTTACCTTTTTGACTAATAATTGTATCAATTGCTACAGTTGTTTTACCTGTTTGTCTATCACCGATGATTAATTCTCTTTGTCCTCTACCAATTGGGACTAAAGCATCAATAGCTTTAATACCCGTATGTAATGGCTCATGAACGCTTTTTCTAGCCATAATACCTTTTGCTTTTTCTTCTACAAAACGATATTCGCTCGCTTCAATTACGCCTTTAGCATCAATTGGCTCTCCTAAAGCATTTACAACACGTCCTATTAACGCATCTCCAACTGGAACTTTTAAAAGTTTTTTTAATCTTTTTACAGAACTTCCTTCTTTAAGTCCAAGTCCTTTACCTAAGATAACAATACCAACACTTGATTCTTCAAGGTTAAGAACCATTCCTTTTTCGCCATTTTCAAATTCAACCATCTCTCCAGCCATAGCATTTTTAAGGCCATATACCTTAGCAACACCATCGGCAACTGAAATAATTTTACCGGTTTCTTCTATTTCAAGATTAAAGTCAAATTTTTCAATTCTTTCTTTTATAATAGAACTAATTTCATCTGCTTTAAATTTCATCAAATCTCCTTAAATTGCTTTTAATATATATTCATTCATCTTAGCTTTTAAGCTTTGCATTGAAAATGAAATTTCATATCCAAGTCCATCTAAGCTAATTTTCACACTGTCATTATCACTTATTTTACTATCTAATCTAATTTTTGCATTAAATTTAAGACTAAGTTTTTCCTCTAAATTTTTAATTTCTTCTTCGCTTAATTTTTCTTTTGAGTAAACCTGTCCTAAAAATGTATTTTCTTTTGATGCTTTTTGTTCACTTAATTCTTTAGTGATTTCTGGAATTAGCATTTCTCTTTTATTATCCACAATCAAATTTATAAAATTTTTAAAAGCATCACTTGGATTATTCAATAATGAAAGTATTAACTCTAATTTTTTGTCTTGTTTTATTTCGTATGAATTTAAAATATCTATAAATTTATTAGATGCAAAAGCTGAGCTTAACTCTAACAAATTAGAATAAAAATCTTCAAAATCATTTCTTTCTAATATTGCCTTTGCATATGTTTTAGCAATTACTTTTTCCATCAAGACACCTTTTTCATCATGATATTTAAAATTTCTTTTTGTTGTAGCTGTAAATTTTGATCTTCAAAAATTTCTTCTAAAACTGCTTGCACAACTTCTTTTTCCATTTTTCTTATTTCATATTCTTTGTGCTCTTCGTAAGTTTTTTCTAGAGCTTTAATTTCCATTTTTGTTTCATTCTCGATTTTTTCAGTAATAATTTCTGCCTCTTTTTTTGCAAGAGCAATTGCATTAACAGCTTCTTGTTTGGCTAAATCTAATTTTTTCATCATTTCTAATTTATGATTTTTACTTGCAATAAGTTTTTCTTGAATTTCATTCATTCTAGATGCAATCTTTGCAATTCTACCATTATAGAAATTTTTCAAAGGTGTTGCTATGAAATAATACAAAATAGCAGCAAATAAAACAAAATTCACCGCTCTTGGAATAATATCATACTCACCACTTCCATTACCTGCTGCAAAAGCATAAAAAGGAAGTATTGATAATAATGTAATTTTTTTCAACATTTATCTTCCTTAAATTTTACTCAAGCTATTTTTAAAGCTTTGTTTAAATTCTGGCATTTTTAAACGCATTTCTTCTTTTAACTCTTTTTCTTTTTCTTTTAGACTTTTAAGAAAAACAAGCATTTGATCTTCTAATTCTCTTTTTCTTGTTGATAATTCTTTTTCTTGTTTTAATTTAGCTTCTTCTATGGCTTTTGCTTTGATTTGATTGATTTCATCTCTTGTTTGGATATGAATTTTTTCCAACTCACTTTCCACATTTGAAACATCGTCGGAATTTTTTTTCATTTTTTCTTCATCATTTTTTATGGTTAAATCTCTAGAATCCATAAATTTAATCAAAGGTTTATAGAGCATAGAATTTAAAATCGCTATCATAAGCAAAAAAATGACACCGGTGGCTATCATGATGGAAAAATGTACATCATTAAACATTAATACTCCTAAATAAATCTAAATAAAACGCGAAATTATAGCAAAACATACCTAAAAACATATTTAATTTAATGTCTTTAGAAATTCCCTAACCTCATCTTCATTTTCAAAATTTATAGTAATTTTTAAATCTTTTGCATTTACTTTTAAGCCTAAAGATTCAATTTTTTCTTTTAAATTTATTATAGTTTGATATTGTTTGTTTAAAGTTGTGTTTTTTTCTAATTGGTTTGTGTTTTTAAAATTTTTAATTAACTTTTCGGTATCTCTTACATTGAGTTTTTGCCCTATGATAGTATCAACTATCATTTTTTCTTCTTCTTTTTCAAGTCCCACTAAAACTTTTGCATGACCTTGTGAAATTTTACCTTCTATAATGAAATTTTGCGTTTGCTCGTTTAAATTTAAAAGTCTTAAGGTATTAGCAATTTGAGGTCTTGATTTGTGAATAAGATCTGCTAATTTTTCTTGAGTGATATCATGAATTTCTAATAACTCTTTATAAGAATGTGCTAATTCTATAGGGTTTAAATTTTCTCTTTGAATATTTTCTATTAAAGCAAGCTCACGTAATTTTATATCATCTACGTTTAAAACTACAGCTTTAATTTGTTCTTTTTCTAAAAGCTTACATGCCCTAAATCTTCTCTCACCTGCTATTAAAATATAATCAAATTCATCTTTTTTAAAAACCACAACAGGCTGAATCAAACCATATTCTTTAATAGAACCTGCAAGTTCTTCTAGAGCTTGGGTATCAAAATTTTTTCTTGGCTGATAAGGGTTTGGACTAATTAAATCTATATCAATTTCTTCTATTCTGCCTTCATTAGAGCCTAATTCTTTTTCATAAACCTCATCAATATCAGCCAAAATGCTACTTAAACCTCTTCCTAATGCACTTTTTTTTGCCATTTTTTATCCTAATATAGAATGTGCTAAATTTTGATATGCCACTGAACCTGGAGATTTTATATCATAAAGTATAATAGGCTTTCCATAGCTTGGACTTTCAGCAAGTTTTACATTTCTTGGTATGATGATGAAATCATCTTCATTATCACCTGTTCTAAATAGCTTTTGTTTGAAATTTTGTTTTAAATCTTCCACAGTATCTTTTGAAAGATTATTTTGTGAGCTATACATAGTTGGCAAAAAGCCTTTTATTTTTAGTTTTGGATTGATAGTTTTTTTCACAAATTTAATAGTGTTTAAAACCATCGCAACACCCTCAAGCGCATAAAACTCACATTGTATAGGGATAATAACACTATCGCTTGCCGCAAAAGCATTTACCGTAATGCTTCCAAGCGCAGGAGGTGAGTCAATGATAATAAAATCATAATCTTTGGCAATTTCTTTGATTTTTTCTCTTAAAATTGTTCTATATTCTCCGCTTTCTTTTACTACTTCTTGCTCAATTCCAACCAAAGAAATATTCGATGGAGCTAAATATAATTGCGGAAGCTCAGTTTTTAAAATAATTTCAGAAAGTTTTTTCCTACCTATAAAAACATGGTAAATATTATATTCATAATTACTTCTATTAAAACCAAGTCCTGTTGTAGCATTAGCTTGTGGATCAATATCTATCAAAAGAACCTTTTTTTCAGCTACTGCCAAAGAAGCCGCTAGATTAATAGCGGTAGTAGTTTTACCTACCCCACCTTTTTGATTTGCAATAGTTATTATCTCACTCATCTTAAACTATATATCCTTTTATTATCTAACAATATAGAACCATCTTTATACAACAAAGCATCTTTTAAAGATAAAATCTTACCTTCATTATGTATAAAAAAATTTCTTGATTTTTCAAATTCTAGCATATACTTGCTAAAAATATTCTTCCATAAAATTTTCTCATCTACATAAGAAAAATACTCATTTAAAAGTTTTGCTATATCCACTTCTATATCTAAAATTTCAGCATTAAATGGGGCGTATTTAAGATTAATCCCCATTCCTACAACTAAAAAATCATTGATTTTAGAACTCATCAATCCGCCTATTTTTTTATCTTCTATATAAAAATCATTAGGCCATTTAATCCATACTTTTGAATTTTGTCTTTGCAATACTTCTTTCATTAAAAATGCAAAGTATATACTAGCAGAAGCCAAAGGAAGATCTTGTGCTAATTCTTGAGTTTTTATGCAAAAAGATACATGTAAATTTCCTTGCTTGCTTTGCCAAGTATTATCTCTACTACCTATACCAGCACTTTGGATAAAAGCACAAATGGCTGTATTGTTAGTAATCTCTCCACTGCGAATTTTATCACTTAAATAAACTTGAGTTGATTCAAGTTCATCAAAATAAACTATCTCCAAGTTTTAACCTTTTTCCATTTAAATAAGTCTTAGCGTCTAAAACTTTTTTTCCACTTTCTTGTAAAGTTTTAATCCTTAAAATACCTTTTGTACATGAAAGCAAAAAGCTTTCCTTTTCTATTTGTAAAATCACACCTGGTTTTTGAGTTTTTTCACTATCAATTAGCTCTATGTCTAAAAATTTCAAACCATTTTCTAAAAAAATTCCAGGCCAAGGTGCAAAAGCTAGAAATTTTTGATAAATTTCACTTGCATTATTTAAAGCAATCAAGCCATCTTCTTTTTTAATTTTTTTACAATGTGTAACTAAACTTTCATCTTGCTTTTTTGGGACAATTTTTTCAAAATTCAAAAGTGTAGAAATAGTAAGCTTAGCTGCTAAATTGGAAAGCATAATAAAAACTTCAGCTGAATTTTTACCTTCTATATCACATTCTATGTTTTCTAAAATAGCACCACTATCAAGCCCTTCTTCCATAAGCATAGTGCAAACCCCGCTTATTTTATCCCCATTTAAAATAGCACTTTGTATAGGCGAAGCGCCACGATATTTAGGAAGCAAGGAAGCATGTAAATTGACACAAGGAGCAATATCTAAAATTTCTTTTGGTAAAATCTTCCCATAAGCAGCAACAACTATAAAGTCAGGTTTTAAGCTTTTTATTCCATTGATTGTGTTTTCATCTTTTAAGCTTTTTGGAGTGAAAATTTCTATATTTAAATTATTTTCCAAAACAAACTTTTTAGTATCACTTGGAGTTAAAATTTGCTTTCTTCCCACAGGTTTATCAGGCTGGGTAAATAAAGCTTGGACATTAAACCCTTTATCAACAAGCTCTTTTAAAATACATGTTGCATAAGAGGGAGTTCCCATAAAAATGATATTTTTCATAGCGCCACTATCCTTTTTTGATAAGTTTTTATAGCTTTTTGATATGAAAGCTCAAGATAATCTTTAAAAATTTCAAAATTTTTTCTTGAAGGATTGTTAATACAAA
This sequence comes from Campylobacter sp. CNRCH_2015_0338h, assembly GCF_025772785.1. Taxonomy (NCBI): domain Bacteria; kingdom Pseudomonadati; phylum Campylobacterota; class Epsilonproteobacteria; order Campylobacterales; family Campylobacteraceae; genus Campylobacter; species Campylobacter sp. CNRCH_2015_0338h. The sequence goes on along the minus strand of NZ_JAKMST010000001.1, from coordinate 20,583 downwards.
TATATCCCATATAAGCATAAATTGGATGAGGCATGATAAGATCAAGCATAGAAAAATCATAATTTAAACTAACAATTTCACCCTTTAAAGCTTTTTTAGGTTTTTGACCAAAAAGATTTTGGTAATCTTGATCACAAAGAGAGCAACTTAGACGAAACACACCTTCTCTATTTAAATTCGAAGCTTTATCATTTATGCCATCATTTTCTTTAATAGTACAAAAATAAACTCTGTTTTTTAAAACCTTATCGGGATTATAAAAAAAGCTATGTTCTTTATAGGTAAATTTATATACCAAACCTTTAAAATTGGACTTGATATATTCTTGGATAAAATCTATAGTTAAATTTTCACTCATCAAAGATTATTTTGACTTCTAATTTTTTTAACTTCTTCTAAAAGCATAAATTTAAGCTCTTTTAAACCTGTTTTTTCAAGGCTTGATACTTTAACAAAAAAGCTTTGTGGATTATTTTGACTTTGCAAATAAGCTTTTAACTCATTATAATCATCTTCCATTTTTTGTGCAAATTCCTCACCTAAATTTACACTATCACTTTTTGAAAGCATTAAGCCAAAATTTCTTGCATAAAGTTTGCTTGAAAATTTTTCTAATTCTTTTCTTAAAATGCAAAATTGTTCTTTTAAACTCATATCTCTTAATGGATCAAGCACAAAAAGTAAAAAAGAAGTTCTTTCTATGTGTCTTAAAAATTCAAGTCCCAAACCCCTACCATCGCTTGCACCTTCTATAATACCTGGGATATCTGCCATTACAAAAGAATTACAATCATCTACTTCAACCATACCAAGTTTTGGAGTTAAAGTAGTAAATTCATAATTAGCTATTTCAGGTCTTGCATTAGACACTACGCTTATAAGAGTAGATTTTCCTACATTTGGAAAGCCTACAAGCCCAACATCTGCTATGAGTTTTAACTCTAAGCGCACACTTAAGGTTTTTCCTGCCACGCCTGGTTGGGCATAATCTGGGCGTTGATTAGTAGAGTTTTTAAAGTGAGTATTGCCAAGACCACCTTTACCGCCTTTTAAAAAGAGTTCTTTTTGGCCTTCTACTAGCATATCAAGTAAAACTTCCCCACTTTGTGCATCAATTACTTGAGTGCCTTGAGGGACAATCAACTCTAAACTCTCCCCTCTTTTACCATTTTTATTACGACCTAAACCCGGTTGGCCATTTTGTGCTTTAAGTTCTTTTTTGCCTTTAAAGTGCGCTAGGGTATGGGTATTGTTATCACATATAAAATACACATCGCCACCATTTCCACCATCGCCACCATCAGGTCCACCAAGTGGAACATGTTTTTCACGGCGAAAACTCACAGCACCTTTACCACCATTACCTGAACTTAAAACTAATTTTACATTATCTATAAACATACAATCACCAAAGTATAAATTTTTAAAATGATATTATATTTTTTTTAATATATTAAGATTAAAAAGAAGAAAAAGGCTACAAAGTAGCCTTAAAAATTATGCAGGATAAACAGAAACTTTTTTTCTATTTTTATCTTTTCTTTCAAATTTTACAAAACCATCAATTAAAGCAAAAATTGTATGATCTTTTCCCATGCCTACGTTATTACCTGCATGAGTTGCTGTTCCTCTTTGGCGAATGATGATGTTACCAGCGCGAACAAATTCTCCACCAAATTTTTTAACACCTAGACGACGACCTATAGAATCACGATTATTCTGAGTTGAACCTTGACCTTTCTTGTGTGCCATTCTTTACTCCTTAAGCTTTAATATCTACTACTCTAACGCGAGTAAATTGTCTTCTAAAACCGCGTTTTAATTTTGAGTCTTTTCTACGTCTTTTTTTATAAATCACAACTTTTTTGTCTTTTCCATGAGCAATCACTTCTAAAACAACTTTTGCACCCGCAACAAACGGCGCACCTACCTTTAATTCTTTATCGCATACAGCAAGAACTTCACTTACTTCTACGCTTGATTTTGCTTCAGCTTCAAAACGATCTAGTTTAAGCTCATCACCTTGGCTTACTCTATATTGTTTTCCACTGTGTTTTATAATAGCATACATACAGCTATCCTTTCTTAAAATATTTTGGTAGCACCATAAAGCATTATGTATAAAACATAAATTTAAAAAGCTTTAGTGGTTAAAACTTGAGATTATACTCAAAATAATTTTAAATTTAGGTTAATTACCAACCTAAATTTACTGTACCATTTGGATTTACACTATGTTGTTTTTCCATTCCAACACCGCTATCATCTAAAGGTCTACAAATATCATCTTTTTTAACACTTCCTTCAAGAATTTTAGCATATGATAGTTTTGGTGTTGAGCGGATAATTTGAACCTTTCCACTTTTTGTTTCTATTCTTGCTGTATTTTCTTTAGTATAAGCATCCTTTATCACTTCACCCAAAGAATAACACTCATAAATTTCATCATTACTCAAAGTTTGCGAGAAGACTACTTCATTATTACTAACTTGTGCAACTTTTAAAGGATAAATAGCATTTAAAATATCATCTGAAATTTTCTTTGCAATTTTTTCACTTAGCTTTTCACTAGCTGCTAAAGAATCACCTTTAACAGAAGCTGACATGGTTAAAGTATTTGAAAATTTAATTTGTCTGGTGGCAAATAAAAGCACGCGATAATCCACCACAACATCTATTTTATTTTTATTTCCTTTGGTTTTAAGATCAACTCCACCAACATTAAATAATAATATATAATCAGTAGCTAAAACATTCTTAAGTTTGTAAATTTCATCTTTATGCGTATTAGATGAATTTATCAAAGCTTTCTCCATTTCATAATAACCTTTAGAATCTCTATCTAAAACATTAAATTTCCTACTTTGAAGTAAATCTGTGATAATTTTTTGCTGTAAAATGTTTCCAAGCTCTTGGTATTTAGAAGAGGTATTAAATACCGTAATACTTCTTCTACTATCTGGCTTATAACCTGGTATTTGATATTTTTTATGAGTAGTAGTTTTAAAAATGGTTACATTTGCTATGTATTTGTCGTTTTCTTGAACCACACTATCAATTTCATATGCATCAACTCTGCCTTTTGTAGCTTTTATGATTTGCTCTTTATAGCTATCTTCTATATTAGTCTTTTTATTATTTGAATTTACCCCGACAAAAGACTGCTTGGTTGAGTCAATATTAACACCATTTAATTTACCAATAGCTTCTATTATGGCATTATTTATTGCCTCTTCTCTGCTAGCTCCTATACCCTCGCCTGTACTTGAATTGGTAGTGCTTGTGGTGATTATTTTGGCATATAAACTCAAATGAAAACATAAAATCAAAATACAAATTTGTAATATCTTCATAAATTTTTCCTAAAAATCATCTATATCATTTACAACATTAGAACTTCTTTGTATATTAGAAGACTTTTTAGGTTCAGTTTTTGGGACACTAGTGTTTGAATTTGATTTTAAAGCTTCGTTAATATTTGCCACATTATCATAAGAATAAAATCTTACAACACCTACATGTTCTATACCATTTTCGCTTGTATAATTCCATCTTTTAAGTGTTCCTATGCCTTTGATTTTTCCGCTAGCACTTGCTTTTATTTTTGTATTGATTTTTTCTACAATATTTGTGAAATCTTGAATTTGTTCTTGAGTAGTGTTGTCATTGATATTTAAGCTTTGCTTGATGATTTCTTCATAACTTTCACCTGTAGTTTTTTCATCTTTTAAACTTAAATTTGTATTGATAAATTCAATTATAGCTGCATCAGCCATAGTTGAAGCTGTATCTTTAGCCCTATCTTCTAATATATTTGTCTTCTTGGCATTATTTGCATCAGCAATATAACCCCAATTTCCATAGCTTAAAATAACCGGTGAACCTTTTTCATCATAAACTAAGCGAATGCCATATTCATTAAGAAAGCTTTTATTGTCTTTTGGTAAATACTCGTTGATATTTTTTCCTTTACCTTTGATCTTGCTTTGACGCGCTAAAGACATATCTTTAGCAAGTTGACGAGTTTTTTTAGAAACAACTGCAATTACACCAATATCATATTGCCCTCTTCTTTGCGTAACTATAGTTTGCACAGGAATTAAACCGCTCATTGAGCCAACTGCACTAGTAATTGTTTTATTAAGAAACTCTTCTTTTAATAAAATCTTCTTTCTTTCCTCTGTTAAACCTTCTACATTAATACCCAAATCTCTCAAAGCTTTATCTAATTTTGCACCACTTAATTGAACCAGTTTATCAAAAATTTGCCCTACAACACTTCCTTTTGGCAGTTCTTCAAATTCTTTTGCATTAGTAGAATTATCAGCTTCGTAATTTTGAATTTTACTCACTGCCATTCTTCCAAAGGCATCTTCAATAAAATCAGACTGTAAATTAAGCATAGCTTTTTGGTAAGCATTTTGCAAAGCTTGAGCAAATTGAGGATCGCTATCGCTTAGCGCAACTACACTTCTACCCGTATAAAAGGTTTTTCCATCTTTTGTAATACCATATTCTATACCAAAATTATCTGCAAATTCTTCAAAAAAATCATCTAAAGATTTTGGAGTAATATCTTTAGAGCTAGCATCTGACATTTCATTTTGAATTTTAATATCTTCTTGAGTAATTTCAACTTGTGGAGTTGCTTGAGCATAAAGAAAACTCGCTACCAATAATGATCCAATAACAAATCTTTTTTTCATCATATCTTTCCTTGTTGTTTTATATTACCAGCTTACAGTTTTACTAGATCCTAGTTTATTGATTCTATTAGTTTTTTGCCATACTACCAAACCACTGCCCTTTTCAGCTAATTTCATAACAAAAAAGTATTCAACTTGGGTTTTACCGTTGCTTAATTTTATATTTTGCTGACCAATTCTTCCTTGTAAAGTCAAAGAAGCACTAATTTGCGTATGATTTTTAGATACTGTAGCTTTATCATATCTATCATCATCTTTATCGCTCGTTACATCATCCATATTATTTTGAGTAGCACTATCACTGCCTTGAGTAGCTGAAGCTGCAAATTTACCTGAATTTATAAGTTCTTCTACCATCAAATCAGTCAAATTTCTAGTATCTATTCTTAAAGCCGTATCATTTACCACATCATAAACTGCCACAATAGCCTTACCTGAATTTCCTATTTTATTCACAACATAACTTGAATTAAACAAACTATTTAACATTTCTTTAGCTGTATTGTCAAAATCTTCACCAGTTAAAGCCATGCTTAAAGAATCGCCTTGTTTTACTTTTGTCGCAGTTCCATCTACATAAATAGGTTGTTGCATACACGCACTAAATAAAACACCTATAACCACTACACTTGTTAAAATTTTAATTTTTTGCATTTTTTATCCTTTTTTATTTAATATATATTTTATATTTTTTTGCTTCCTTATTGCTAGCTATATTTTGTATAATATACTCTTGTTTAGCTAATAATCTTATATTTTTATAGTTTTTATCAATAGTATTTTTTATAGCAAACCCATCCTTATCAAACCATTCTATTTTATAAGAAAGCTTTTTATCAACAGAACTATAAAAAGTAATCTGCACTTCTAATAATCCTGCATTATTTATTCTTTCTTTTATACTTTTTACATTTGTATGTTTAAAATTTGCATCAAAAGTATCTTGCGAAACCAATAACATACAATTTAATAACAATAAAAAAATTATCTTTTTCATTTTTCTATAATATTTATACTTGGAGCAATATTAGGTGCAAAAGAACGCACTACAACCAATGCATTTTTCTTTGGATTAATCTGTCTTTCAAATAGCACATCATTACTTGGAGTTTTGATAATAATTTTACCTGTATTTTTAATCATAACAATACCAATATTTTGTGGCAATCCTCTCCAAGATCTAACATCAGCTTGAGTAGTTGCTGCATTCATGATACCACTAGCAAGGCTTAAAAAACCTCCTGTTGAGTCATTATTAGCTACTGCTGCATTGAAAGTAGTTTTTAAGATAGCTGAAACTATTGCTTTTGTAACTATTGATGGTTGCTCGAACTTAAACTCGCTTGCTACAACATTATCCAAATCAACTAATTTTGTAGTATTAGTATCATTTACACTTAAATACTCAAAAGACTGACTTCTTTTTTTTAGCTTAGGTAGAGCAATAGAAGTTGTCGTAAGAGTGTCATTTAAAATCAAAGGCAGAGTTAATTTAAACTCATCCTTTATCACACCAAAACCATTCTCATAAACAATAAAAACATATTTATTTTTTGATTTAGCATTGCTAATTGCTTTCCACTCTTTATTAATTTCTTTATTTTTTGGGTTTAAAATCTTTATTTCTTTAAATAAATCTTTAGCCAAAGTATAATCTTTACTCATATAATAAAAAATCGAAGCTAAGTAAGTTGCATAAGGATTGGTAAAATTTTTACTTGTTGAAAATTCTTCAAACAAAACTTCATATTGAGCATTTATTTGTTTTGTTGATTCACTAAAATTTTTATTAAAATTTGGATCTTCTTTTTTGGCCTTTTCTAATTCTGCTTTATTTTTAGCAATTTGAGCTTTAAAATAATCTTTTGCTCTATCTTGACGCAATAAAGCTCTTTTAAACTCCACTCTTGCATTATTATAATCACCCTCACTCATAAAATTTAAACCCTTATATGTATTTACCATTATTCTTTCATATAAAGAGCCATCATAGTCTAATATGGAATCATTTATTAATGTAGTTACAGCTGTTTTAGCAATTTTTTGAGCGCCACTTCTTAAATCCACATCAACTTGATAAGATTCCTCAACCTTATCAAAAAATTCATTACTAAGATTAAAATCTCCACAATTTTTTGCGATTAAACCTGCATTTAATCCTACATATACTGGATCATCTTTTTTATCCACCTTAGTCATTTCTTGAGTAAAAAATTCATCAGAACATATCTTTTGGGTTAACTTTTGCTCTAATTCATTGTTTACTTTTGCATGATTAGCACACGCACTAAATAAAATAGCTGTTAATGCAATCACACTAAATAAAATTTTATTTTTCATAGCCAATTCCTAATTAAAAATTAAGAATGTATTATATATAAAAAATAAACAAAAAACAACATTCCCTAAAGAAATATCTTTAGGGAAAATTTTAATTAAAGCTCTGGTTTTGGAGTTTTTTCAGTAGCTTTTGGAAGTTGAGGATAAGTAATGCTTGGTTTTTTGCCTGTTAGAGCATGTAAGAAAGTTTCTATAGAAGCTGCTTCTTTGTCAGAAATTTCTATGCCAAGTTGCACACTACCCATTTCTTTAATCGCATCTTGTAAAGACCAAATAGCGCCATTATGGAAGTATGGAGCTGTTTCGGCAATATTTCTTAAAGTTGGAGTTTTAACTAAACCATTTGCATCACCTTTAAAATCACCTACATTTGCAAATTTATATTTAGCTGCCACTTGGAAAGCTTGCATGCTACCACCTAAATTTACTCCTGTATGACAAGCTGTACAGCCTTTATCGATGAAAGTTTTTAAACCTTCTTTTTCTTTTTTGCTTAAAGCTTTTGTATCACCTTCTAAGAATTTATCAAATTTAGATGGAGTTAGAAGTGTTCTTTCAAATGTAGCAATAGCATCTGCTATATTATCAAAAGTTACCCCATCATTACCATATATTTTTTTAAATTCTTTAACATATTCTGGCATAGAAGAAATTTTTTCTACTGCTAACTTAGCAGGAGTTGCCATTTCAGGTTCTGCCTCGATTGGTCCTTTTGCTTGATCTGCTAAAGTACCTGCTCTACCATCCCAAAATTGAGTTGAATTTAAAACAGAATTATAAACTGTTGGCGAATTTAAATGATGAGGATTAGCAGTCCATTTGTGTCCTACAGCTGCTGCTATACCATCAGCACCACCCATACCTAAGTTGTGACAGGTATTACAAGAAATCAAACCACTTTTAGAAAGTCTTGGTTCAAAATACAGCTTTTTACCAAGATTAGCTTTTTCTTTAGAAAACTTGCTAGCTTTAACGCCCATTTCTTTTAATAGTTTTTCAACGCCTGCTTGATCCTTTGGCAAAGGTGCTAAACCTGCTGCTTTTGCTTCATCAAGCAAAGCTTTATCGTTAGCAAAAGCAGTTGATGCAACTAATAATGATGATGCAACTAATAATGAAATTTTTTTCATTATTCACTCCTAAATAAGATAAAATAAAGCCTATTTAAAATAAACTTATTGAAAATATATCTATAATTTTCTTTAAATAAAATAAAAAATTTATATTTAAAAATAAAAATTATTATAGGATAAAATATCTCTTAAATATTTATTTCAGAGTTTTTTGCTATCATTATTATAAATCTTTATAGAATTAGGATAGAAAGTAAATGGAAAATTTAATAATTTATCTTTTAGCTTATCTTATAGGTGCTATACCTTTTGGTCTTTTACTAGCTCAAATTTTTGCCAAAACAAATATCAAAAATGCAGGCAGTAAAAGCATAGGTGCTACCAATGTTTTAAGAGTAGTAAAAGAAAGCGATCCTAAGCTTGCCAAAACACTTGCTGTTGCAACAATTGTCTTAGATGCACTTAAAGGAATTGCACCTATATTAGTAGCAAAAATTTTAGGCTATGATGAAAATATCTTATGGACTATGGCGGTTTTAGCAGTATTTGGCCATTGTTTTTCTCCTTATTTAAAATTTGAAGGTGGCAAAGGAGTAGCTACTGGAGCTGGGGTTTTAGCAGTATTTTTACCTTTTGAGATTATATGTGCACTTTTGGCTTGGTTTATTATAGGTAAGGTATTTAAAATTTCAAGCTTGGCCTCACTTGGAGCTTTAATTGTTTTAATTGCAACTTCTTTTATATTTCATTATGATATGCCTGTGATTAATACCCATGCGCCGATATTTATCATCGCTTTTATAGTAGTTTATAAACACATACCAAATATTTTAAGGCTTATTGGAAAACAAGAATGCAAAGTCATATAAAAGTTAGCTTAGAATTTAAATGCATTATAGGGCTTTTGGATTTTGAAAGAATCCAAGAGCAAAAAGTCCTAATAGAATTAGAAGCTAAAAGTAAGAAATTTTTAGATTATGCAAAATTATGCACTAGAATAGAAAAAATCTATAAAAAGAAAAAATTTAAGACTATAGAAAAATCTTTAAAATATATATGCAAAGATATCAAAAAACATCATAAAAAACTTCAATTTATAAATATTACTTGTTATAAGCCCGATATCATCAAAAATGCGTGCGTTGGAGCTAGTTTAAGCAAAAAATATTAAAAATTTTTTAAAGAATTTTGAACATTTGCTTAATTTGTGTTATACTTTTGCACTAAAACTATCTTCAAAGGAATAAAATGCGTATTTTAGTTGTAGAAGATGAAGCATCGCTTAATAAAACCTTATCAAACACTTTAAATGAGTTTGGCTACCAAAGCGACACTTCAGAAAATTTTAAAGACGCTGAGTATTTTATAGGTATTAGACATTATGATTTAGTATTATCAAATTGGACTATAGGCAATAATGATGCAAGCGATTTGATCAATGCTATCAAACAAAAATCTCCAAGAACTGCTATAGTAACAATGTGTACAAAAGCAGATAAAGAAAATGAAATCAAAGCTTTAAAAGCTGGAGCAGATGATTATATAAAAAAACCTTTGGATTTTGAAATTTTAATGGCAAGAATCGAAGCTAGACTTAGATTTGGCGGGACAAATGTGATTAAGATTGATGATTTAGTGATTGATCCTGATGAAGAAAAAATCACTTATCAAGGAAAAGACATAGAGTTAAAAGGAAAGCCTTTTGAAGTTTTAACTCACCTTGCTAGACACTCTGATCAAATCGTATCAAAAGAACAACTTTTAGATGCTATTTGGGAAGAACCTGAACTTGTAACTCCAAATGTTATAGAAGTTGCAATCAATCAAATAAGACAAAAAATGGATAAACCTCTTAATATTTCCACTATAGAAACTGTGCGCCGCAGAGGATATCGCTTTTGTTTTCCTAAAAAAACTAACTAAAAATTTTTAGAATGATTTAATCATTCTAAAAATTAAATATTTTTATCTCTTTTTAAATTAGCTATAAGTTTTTATATAGTATAAGTTTGCTTTATTATCAATAAAAGGAAAAGTATGTCACTTTTAATCACTAGAGAATGTATATCCTGTGATGCATGCAGAGAAGAATGCCCAGATGAAGCAATTTATGATAATGATCCAATCTATGTCATAGATCCTGATTTATGTACTGAATGTGTGAATGAATTTTCAGAACCAGCCTGTATAGTGGCCTGTCCAGTAGATTGTATCATACCTGATCCTGATAATGTAGAAAGTATTGATGAGCTTCGCTTAAAACATAAAAATAAAGATATTTAATGGCTAAAAAAACAGCAGTAATTGATCTTGGCTCTAACTCCGTTCGTATGGTTGTTTTTGAAAGAACCTCAAGATATGGTTTTTTTATTTGCAGTGAACACAAAAAGAAAGTAAGACTTGGAGAAAATGCTTATAATAACAACAAAATCCTCCAAGAAGAAGCCATGTTTAAGGCCGAGAAGGCACTAGCTTATTTTAAAGAAAAAGCTGTAAAAGAAAAATGTAGGAAAATTATTGCTGTTGGAACTTCTGCGCTAAGAGATGCGCCTAATGCAAAAGAATTTATTACTAGAATATCAAAAAATGTGGGTTTAAACATAAAATGCATTAATGGTAAAACAGAATCATTTTTAGGTGGTCTTGCTGCATTAAATTTACTATCAAATATTCAAAATGCCACCACCATAGACATAGGTGGAGGATCAACCGAGCTTTGCTTGATTAAAGAAGGTAAAATTATAGATTGTATTTCGCTTAATCTAGGAACCGTAAGATTAAAAGAGATTTTTTATGATACTAAAAGATTAAATGCTCTAGATCAATTCATACAAGAAGCTCTAATGCAAGTTCCAAAACATTTTCAAAGTGAAAATATTATTGCCATAGGTGGAAGCTTAAGAGCATTGTCAAATTCTATAATGAAAAAAAATTCCTATCCTTTAAAAATAATCCATAATTTCAGCTACAGCTTTGAAAGAGAAAAAAATTATATAGAAAAAATTCAAAATGCAAAAAATTTAACAGATTTTGATATCAAAAAAGATCGCTTTGATACTATAAAAGAAGGTTGTGTTATATTTTTAGCCTTAGCTAAAAAACTCAAAGCTAAAAATATCATCACTTCTGCAGTAGGTGTCAGAGAAGGCGTGTTTTTATCTAATCTTTTTCAAAAATACGCCAAAATAAAAAACGACACTAATGACTTTTCGCAATTTAATGCCAAATTTCCGCCAAATTTCAACCCAAGTTTAAAATCCTTACAAGATCGCTTTGGTGTTGATTATAAAGATAAAAGTGCTTATTTTGCAAGTAAATTATTTGATGTGCTTTCACCTATTCACAAAATAAGTTCAGATTTTAAAAAAGATCTTTTAAGCGCTGCTAAATTAGCCCATATAGGTGAAAAAATTAATTTTTATTTTGCTAATGAACATAGCGCCTATATGGCAATGAGTGGCTTAAACTTTGGCTTTTCACACAAAGAAATTTTGCTTATTGCAACTCTTTTAAAAGCCAATGGTAAAAAAATAAATCCCCTTGCTATAGAACATGTTAAAGAATTATTACCAAATAACCATATATTAGCTTGGCTTAATTTTATTCTAACACTAGCAAAAAAACTTGCTAAAGATAGTGATGAAAATCTTGATTTTACATTAAAAAATCATACCTTATATATTTATTCAACAAAAAAACAAATTTATTTTTCAAGAGAAGAAATCAAAAAAATTTCAAAGCCAAAACTTATTGTTTTAGCTTTTAATCAATCTAATTAAGCATTTTGTTTTAAAAGTAAATTTTGCAATCTTTGTTTATTTTCTTCAAAATAAGAATCAAAGTCTTTTTCTTTTGGTTTTTGGGATGTTTTGTTTTGTTCCTCATTTTTCATCATAGCTTCACTTGTTTCTAATACCACATTAGAATTTCCTATGATCATAGTATAGCGTTTTAAGCCATACTCAAAGACTACAAGTTGGTTATGTCTATCAAGTGGTCTTTGAAAAATCAAAGTAAAATTTCTATCTAAAGGATGTTTTTGTCTTAAATACATTTTTAAAAACCAAAGTCCAACAAGCAAAAGTATCAAAACACTTACAACTAAAATATAATTTGTAAAATCATACTCTTGCATTTTTATCTCCTCATTTTTTTCTTCTAAGCTATTTTTAGTTGCTAAATTCATACCTTCTTTTTGAGCGCGTAGTCTTAATCCATATTCACCAATCGTATCTGCATTAATTTGTATCTTATCGCCAACACTTAAGGCTATAAAAGTTTTTTTACCTTCTGAAAAAATTTTTATTTTTTTAATTATATTAGAATTTAATATCTTATCTTCTTCTTTAACACTTTGAGCATTTAGTGTAAAAATAATAATATCGCCTTTTCTCTTTTGACTAATGCCTTCTTTATAAGGAATATCAAATGAAAAAGTAATATCCACCCTATCTTCTCTAGGATAGATATTATAATCAAGAATTTTTGCCCCAAAAAGAGGCAAAGCAAGTAGTAAAATCCAAATAAATTTCATTGCAATTCTTTTTTAAAATACTGCAATACTGATTTAGAATCTAAAATCTCATTAATTCTTATGGCAAGGTTTTTTTCATACACCATCACCTCACCTTTACCAAAAATTCTTTTATTCAAGTAAAGCTCCACACTTTCGCCTGCTGGCTTTTCAAGATCTATCACAGAACCAACTTCTAGCTTTAAGAGTTCTCTCACACTCATATTAGTCGTGCCAAGCTCACTAACAAAATCAACACTAATATCTAAAATATCTTCATAAGATTGCAATAATCCTAAATGATCTTCTATCATATTTTTTTATAACCTATTCTAAAGGAAGCATTTTTTACTTCATAAGTAAATTTTTCTTTGAGTTTAATTTTTGAAAATCCATCAATACGCCCTAAATACTCAGGAACACCTAAACGATACTCATCTTTTCCATTAGTATCATTAAGTAGCTTTTTAGCATAGCCTATGATTTGATTAGCCACTTCTTTAACTAAATCTGCCAATCCATCTTCTTTTAATTCTTCATGTAATAAAAATTGTGCAATTTCATTTAAAGCTTGTTTTTGAAAAAACAAATAAAAACTATATTCCTCGTCTTTAAAATACAAAGGTATAGAAGCCCCATAAAGTTCGCCTCTAATCACGCTTTTTTGTGAAATTTTTAATTTTAAAATATGCTCAAAAAAATGATAAATCGAATACTCAAGTGTTTTAGTCATAGCTTTTCCTTAATAAACTTATAATAAATTTATTTTACTAAATAAACCTTTAATCATAATTAATAATTAAAATATAAAATACTATAATTTTGATTTGCTAAAAGGCTTTTAATGTTTATAGAAAATTTTAATTTAGATGAAAAAGTTTTTATCATTGCCGAGCTTTCAGCTAACCATGCAAACAGCATTGAAGTGGCCTTAAAAACCATACAAGCAGCTAAAAAAGCAGGGGCTGATGCTATAAAAATTCAAACCTACACCCCAGATAGCTTAACACTAAATTCTGACAAAAAAGATTTTATTATCGAAGGTGGTTTGTGGCATGGACGCAAACTATACGAATTATACGAAGAGGCTAAAACGCCTTATGAGTGGCATGAAAAACTTTTTGAATGTGCCAAAAATGAAGGGCTAATATGCTTTTCTAGTCCTTTCTCTAAAGAGGATGTGAATTTTTTAAAACAATTTAATCCCCCAGCTTATAAAATCGCTTCTTTTGAGGTAAATGATTATGATTTTGTGCGTTATGTGGCAAAAGAAAACAAACCTACTTTGGTTTCTACGGGTATAGCTTATGAAGAAGAGCTTGAAATGGTTGTTAAAATTTTCCAAGAAGAAAACAACCCAAATCTAATTTTGCTTAAATGCACTTCGGCTTATCCTTCGCAAATTTGTGATTTAAATCTAAACGCCATCAAAACCTTACAAGAAAAATTTAAAACCATAGTAGGCTTAAGCGATCATAGCGAGGGTTTTTTAGCACCTACTTTAGCAGTAGCTCTTGGAGCAAAAGTCATAGAAAAACATTTTATATTAGATAAAAGCTTAAATAGTGCTGATGCTAAATTTAGTCTTGATTATGAAGAGTTTAAACAAATGTGTTCTATGGTACGCTTGAGCGAGCAAGCACTAGGTAAATCTAGCTTAATAATAGATGATAAAACCTTAAAAAATCGCCATTTTGCAAGAAGCTTATATGCTAGTAAAGATATAAAAAAAGGTGAGGTTTTTACACAAGATAATGTAAAAAGCATAAGACCAAGCCTGGGCTTACATCCTAAATTTTTACCTATCATACTTGGTAAAAAAGCAAGTTGCGATATAGATTTTGGACAAGCGTTAAAAAAAGAAGATTTTTTGGAGTAATTATGCAAGAAAATATTTTTAATAAAAATTTAAAAGCTCTAAGTAATAAAGATTTAAAAGAAAAACTAACAAATTTCAAGCAAAATAATTTTAAAATAAAACAAGGATCTGATCCTTTAGATATTAATTTTATTCATCATAAAAGAGAACAAGCGTTATATAATAATACACTTGATGAGTTAAACGAAAAAATAAATCTATACAATGATAAATATTTATTATATCCAATATTATATTTTTTTGGTTTTGGCAACGGAATTTTGTATAAAATTCTCTTTCAAAACAAAAATAGACAAAAAATTGTTATTTTTGAAAAAGAAATAGAATTTATTTATCTGAGTTTTCATCTTTTAGATTTTAGTGAAGAGTTAAAAGACTGTCGACTAATTATTTTAGATATAAACAATATAAACTACACACATTTTCAAATTTTATGCAATAGCTCACCGTTTTTTAATTTCTTAAGAACTTATTTTTTAGATATCCATTGTGATTATTATGAAAAATTTCACAATGATATTTTAAAAACAAACGAAACTATGCAAACTTATATAAAAAATTCTATTTTAAAATTTGGAAATTCTTCAAAAGATGCTTTAAAAGGTATAGAAAATTTTATTTATAACCTACCAGATCTTTTTTTAAATCATTCTTTTAAAGAATTATTATCAAAACGAAAAAACACCTACCAAAACGCTATTATAGTTTCAACAGGCCCTTCTTTAATCAAACAACTCCCTCTGCTTAAAAAATATGCAAATAAAGCAACTATCTTTTGTGCTGATAGTGCTTATCCTATACTAGCAAAACATAATATAAAACCTGATTATGTTTTATCTTTAGAGAGAATAGAAAAAACAAGTGAATTTTTTAATAATAATTTTGGAGATTTTGATAAAGATATATTATTCATCTTAACTGAAATTGTATATAAAAACACCCCTAAATATTTAAAAGAAAACAATAGGGATTTTATTTTTATACAAAAAATAGGTGATTTTAGTAAACTTTTTCATTTAAAAGACCTAGGTAGCTTAATAAATACTCCAAGCGTGGCAAATATGGCTTATTTCATAGCATCTTGCTTACAACACAAAAATATCATTTTAATAGGACAAGATTTAGCTTATTCTGATGATGGATTTTCACATCCTCAAGATTATCATTATAAGGCAGACTGCGAAAGTCATTATGAACATATTCAAACTTTGGGTTATGGTGGTAACAGCATGGTGAAAACACACGAAATATGGATGGTGTTTAAACATTATCTAGAAGAAGCTATTGCTGATAATAAAAAACAAAACATCCAAACTTATAATGCCACTGAAGGCGGAGCTAGGATAGAAGGAACCATAGAAAAGCCTTTTAAAGAGCTTTGTGAATCTTTATTTGAAAACACCACACCAAAATCATTCATACAACTTGATAAAATCACACAAAATAAAAAAAATGAACTCATGCTTAAAACGTTTTATAAAACACAACAAGCCATCAAGCTTTGTGAGTTTTTGCATAAAGAAAATTTATATATGCTCAATCGTATTTGTTTTTTAATGAGTGATGAAAAAAATTTTATTAGTTTAATACAAGAAATAGAAAATTATAAAATAAAACTTATCAAAGTAGATATTTTAAAAGAGCTGACAAGTGCTATTAGTGTTCAATTTGAGCTTAATTTAGCAAGAATTCAAGTGCTTAACCCTAAAACACAAGAAGATAATTTTAACAAAATGCTTCTTTGGATTAAAGAATACTTATCTTTTATTGAAATTATTAACGAACATATTATTGCATTAAAAATAACCTTAGAAACAAATATATTAAATTTAGAAAATTTTCTGATCAAAAATAACTTTGAAAAATATGTAAATAAAATAAAAGCAACAAAACTACAAAGCTGTTGATTAATATAAAGTACATTCAATATAATTTTGTTATAATTAAAATAAAAATGGATATTAATGAATAAAGAATTATTTTTAAAAAACACTCAAGCCCTTTTTGAAGTTGATCAAATATTAGCTTATGAATTAAGAAAATTAACTAACACTCAACGGTTTCAACTTATAGAAAATAAAATTTATGATACACACAATCAAATACTTTTAGATGAAAATCACTCTTTTGACTTTGAAAAATTTGAGCTATATCCAGTATTGTTTTTTTACGGATTTGGTGATGGAAAATTTTTCTTAGAACTTTTAAAAAATCAACACTTAAAACACATCGTAATCTTTGAAGATGAATTAGAAATTTTATATTTAGCCTTTCATATGATTGATTTTTCTGCATTTTTAAGAAAGGAAAAATTGATTTTATTTTTTACACCAAATATTAACACCGCTCAAATCAAAGTTTTATTTAATTATCCAAACATCAAACATACATTAAAAATTTTTAACTTTCATTTTTATAATGAATTTTACACCAATTTTTACTCATCTAACGCCCAAAATATAATGCAAACTTTACTAAATATAATCAAAACACTCATGCTTGCTCGAGGAAATGACCCAAAAGATGCTTTAATAGGAATAAAACATAATGTTATAAACCTAGAAAAAATCATCACCCACACTCCTTTTAAAAGTCTAATAAAAGACAGAAAAGCAAAGGCAAAAAACGCTATAATAGTTTCAACAGGCCCTTCTTTAATCAAACAACTTCCTCTTTTAAAAAAATACCAAGAAAATGCTGTTATTTTTAGTGCTGATAGCTCTTATGCGATTTTAGCAAAAGAAGGGATCAAACCTGATTATGTTTTTTCGCTAGAAAGAGTAGACTTTACAAGTGAATTTTTTAATAATGATTTTGGAGATTTTGATAAAGATATATTATTTATAATTGCTTCTTTAACCCATCCTAAAACCATAGAGTATTTAGAAAAAAATAATAGAAATTATATACTTGTTTTAAGACCTTTATTTTTTGAAAGCAAGCTTGGCTTAAATGAGTATGGCTTTTTAGGAAATGCTATGAGTGTTGCCAATATGGCTTATGAACTTGCTGGTGCTTTAAGATTTGAAAATATCATTTTAATAGGACAAGACTTAGCCTATAGTGATGATGGCAAATCACACCCAAAAGAGCATCTATATGGTGATCAAGGAGATGAGGAAGTAGTCTATAAAGAAATAACCGCTTATGGTGGCAACGGAAAGGTTAAAACACAACTCACTTGGTATTTGTTTTTAAAAAGTTTTGAAAAAGATATTGCTCTTGCAAAAAATATCCTAAATATAAAAACATACAATGCTACAGAAGGCGGAGCTAGGATAGAAGAAACTATAGAAAAGCCTTTTAAAGAAGTTTGTGACGAAATGCTAAAAGAAAAAATTGACAAAAATATCGCTTTAACAAAACCAAAAAATCCTCAAAAAAAAATCAAACAATGTAAAGAAAAACTTATCAAACAAACAAAACAATGCGAAATATTTATTAATGAATGCAAAAAAGCTATTAAAGAAAAAAACTTAGAAAAACTAGAAAAACTGAGGTTAAAGCTACCAAAAAGTGATTTTTTTTCAGATATTGTGCAAGCTAGGTGTTTTCAAAACGAATGTGAGGTTTTAAAATACAAAGTTACGAAAGTCAAAGATTTAGAATTTTTCTTAGCTCAGCAAATTGACTTTTTTGAGGAAATCATTTTATACCTAGAAAAATACAATGAGACTATTAAGGAAAATCTTGATAATAAATAACCAACATATTTAATTTTTTTATTTTCTAAGTAAAAAACTACACTATTTTTATTTGAAAAAATGACGATTTTCTTTAGGTGAAAGGGTAATATGAAAACAGAAATTTTTAAAAAAAATATCAAAGCTTTAAAAGGAAGCGAACACCAGAGCTTAAAAAGAAAATTAGGTAAAATCAAAGAAGCAAAAGATTATATTTATGTTTTTGATAAAGATCCTTTAAACTGCAATATTTGTTATAAAAATCTAAAAAACATATATAAAGATCCACTAAAGGAATTACAAGAACAAATAGAAATTTTTAATAAAAAATATCTAAGATACCCTGTGTTGTTTTTTTATGGTTTAGGTAATGGAATTTTTTATAAAAATTTATTAACCAATAAAACCCATGAAAGGGTTATTGTTTATGAAAAAGATATAGAGCTTATATTTTTAGTCTTTAATATGATTGATTTTTCCAAAGAGCTTTTAGAGGGAAGATTAATTGTCGTTCATACTAAAGAATTAAATTATGTTAAAGCGGATTTAATTTGTAGTTTATTGGGTTTGTTTTTAAGAACTTATGATTTGCATATTCACTCATATTTTTATGAAGATCAAAAAAAAGAAATTCAGTATATCAGTGCCTTAAATTCCAAAGTAATCAAAAATATAGCCTTACGAAAAGGAAATGACCCAGTAGATGCTATGCAAGGAGTGGAGCAATTTGTTTTAAATTTACCCAAAATGCTAACACACCCAAGCTTTAAAGAGTTAAAACAAAAAAGAAGTCATAAAAGCAAAAACGCTATATTAGTGGCTACAGGACCATCACTACAAAAACAACTTCCTTTGCTTAAGAAATATGCAAATAAAGCAACTATCTTTTGTGCTGATAGTGCTTATCCTATCTTAGCAAAAGCAGGTATAAAACCTGATTATGTTTGTATGCTTGAAAGAGATGATATAGTAGCTAAATGTTTTGATAATGATTTTGGTGATTTTGATAAAGATATAACTTTTATTTTAGTTTCTTTGGTCCATCAAGATAGTATTAATTTTTTAGAAAAAAATAAAAGAAAATATATTTTAGTTTCTAGAGCTTATGCATTTGCTTATTCTTTGGGTTTGCATGATTTTGGTTATGTTAGCGGAGGAATGAGTGTTGCTCATCTAAATTATGAGCTAGCTCAATTATTAGGGCATGAAAATATCATTTTAATAGGACAAGACTTAGCCTATGCTAATGATGGTAAAACACACAGCGATGGCTTTTTACACGAAAGTTATCATGAGGGAGATTTTGAGCGCGATCATGGTAAATATGAAACCCTAGCATATGGCGGAAAAGGCTATGTGCAAAGCTCTGAAATATGGCTTATTTTTAAACAAATTTTTGAAAATTTATTCCACAAACAAACAAAAGTAAAAATTTATAATGCTACAGAGGGTGGAGCTAGAATAGAAGGAACCATAGAAAAACCTTTTAAAGAACTTTGCAAAAATTTACTTACTAATGAAATCAAAAAGCCTTTTCCAAAAATACAAAAACCAAAACGCAAAAATAGCAATGAACTTATGTTACAAGCTTATAAAAAAATCAAACAACACATCAAAGCAAGTAATAAATTTTTTAAAGAGTGTAAAAGATTACACAAAGCACTTAATAATCAAAGCAAGATCCGCTACACTCCTCAAGAATTAAGCGCTCAAATAGATACTCTCAAAGCAACACTAGAAAGTCAAAAATATATTTTTTTAAGAGAAGTTATCTCTCCTTCTTTATTTCATTTAGAAAGTACTATTTCTCAAATTTATGTTACTCCTGTACATAATGAAAGTGATAAACAAAACAAACTTACAGCTTGGATACTAGCACATAAAACTTGGCTTGAAGACATTGCAGAATTAACCTTGATTCAAGAAAAAGCTTTGAAAATAGCCATTATGCCTTTACAAGATATCTTAGAAAAAAGAAATTTAATATAAAGTGGGCAAAAACCCACTTTGGATTTATTGTAAAAGTTTTAGAACATTTTGTTGTACAGCATTAGCCTGACTCATAGCATAAGATCCACTTTGAGCTAGGATGTTATACTTAGAAAAGTTTGCACTTTCTGCTGCAAAGTCTACATCTCTGATGTTTGATTCAGCTGATTTAATATTTACTTGAGTTACACTGATGTTATTAAGTGTAGCAGTGATTTGATTTTGCACCGCACCAATGTCAGCTCTGATAGCATCAAGATTTGCCGTAGCAGTTTCAACTATATCCATCATAGCCATTGCACCTTTAAGCGTAGTAACACCTGGAGCTTGATCGTTTGCTGCTATACCACTATTAGTACCAGTTGCAATAAATGCTGCAAATTGACTTGAGCCATCACCG